>CAZCCA010000067.1:2147-3827 GCA_964497215.1 uncultured Candidatus Peribacteria bacterium
ATTACTTGTTTCATTATTTTCTTTGGTATTTATAGTACATGAACTTAGTAATAAAATGGATAATATTGTTATAAATATTTTTTTCATTTTTTGGTTTTTAAATTTTTATTTTACTTTTAAAGTTTATTGTTTATATGCTTTTTGTAAAGCTAAAAAGTAATATTTATATTTACATATTAAATAATTATATTAAACTAATTTTATAAAAATTTTTAATTTAAAAATATGTTTAAAAAAATTGTTTCTAATACTATAGCTCAAATATTATCAAAAGTTTGAACTGCAATTATTGCAATATTTTTGATAAGTATATTAACTAACTATTTATCAGTTGAAATATACTGACTGTATTCAAAGATTTATAACTATATTTGAATTTTTGTTTTTTTAGCTGATTTAGGTTTATATGCTATAGCTATTAGGGAAATAACAAATAATAAAAATAATACTTCAGAAATTGTTTGAAATGTAATGAGCCTTAGATTAGTTTTATGAATATTTATTTTGATATTTGCAACATGATTGGCTTTTTTCTTACCAGGATATAATTCTAGTTTAGCAATAATTTCTATATTTATTGCTTCAATTTTTACTATATTACAATTACTAAATTCATCTATACTTGCTTTGATGCAGGCAAATATGAAAATAGAATTTTCTGCTATTTCTTTGATTTTAGCTAAAATAGTAAATTTATGACTTGTAGCAATTATTGCTTATGTTTTATATCCAAAGGAAATAATAGAAAATAGTAATTATTTTACCCCATTTTTATATATCATTTCAGCATGAGTTATATCTGTATTTTTTAATACTATAATTAATTATTGGTATGCTAGAAAAATAGTTAAGTTTTGATTTAATTGGGATTATAAATATATAAAATATTTATTTAAAATAGCACTTCCATATTGAATAGCTTTATTTTTATCTGTTGTTTATTTCAAGATTGATATAATTATTTTATCTTTAATGGAATGACCAGTTAAAGGTGATTTAAGTATAGCTCTCTATAGTTTACCTATTAAAATAATTGAAGTATTAATGGTTATATGATGATTTTATATGACTTCTATGTTACCTAGCTTAACAAAAGCTTTTAAGAAAAAAGATAAAAAAACTTTAGATCATTTAATTTGAATTTCATTTAAAATATTATTTTCAGTTTGAATTTTAATTTTTACTTTATGAGTTTTATTTAGGGATTATATAATAAAAATAATTGCAAATAAAGATTATTTAAATCCAGTTTATCAATATAATTCTAGTGATGCATTTTTAATAGTTTTTGCAGTTGTTGTTTTTAATTTTTTATCACTTGTTTTTATCTATTCATTAATTTCTTCAGAAAATCAATCAAAATTATTAAAAATAAATATAGTAGTAACTATTTTTAACATAATTTGAAATATAATATTGATACCAAAATATAGTTTTATGTGAGCATGATTTACTACACTTTTTAGTCAGATTTTATTAACTTTTTTGTGATATTATTATACTAGAAAATTAATTAAATTTCATTTACCTTTTTTGTTTATTATAAAAAATCTACTTCTTTGAATAATTATATTTAGTTTATGATATTTTATATTAAATAATTATTCTATAAATCTATATTTTGATTTTTTTGTTTATTGATGAATATTATTTTGAATATATAGTTTTATACTTTATAAA
>CAZCCA010000068.1:0-3826 GCA_964497215.1 uncultured Candidatus Peribacteria bacterium
AAAAAAATAACCCTAACAAATATATATTCAAAAAAAATAATAACATGAATACTAAAAAAATATAAAAATGAAAATATAGTTATGAATGATTGAAAAAATTATGATATAAATAAATGGGAAATAAATACTAACTAAATAATTATGAAATTAATATATCAATGAATTCCTTGAGCCTATAGTAATATAGCTTGTTTAAAGGCAAAAAAATTATTAGATATTCAAATAGATGAAATGCTTTGATTAGCAGATTTTAAATCAGTTTGGGAACAAATAGATGATAAACATATTGCTATTTTACCAGTAGAAAATTCTTATGCATGAAATATTCATGAAAATATATATAATTTTTTGAGATATGATTATAAAATAATCTGAGAAATAAATCTTGAAATAAATCATTGCTTATTATCAAAAGAAGAAAATATAAAAAACATAAAAATAATATATTCTCATCCTCAAGCATTAGATCAATGTCACAATTATCTAAAAAATAAAAACATTAAACCAAAAATATTTTGAGATACAGCTGGAGCTGCTCAAATGTTAATAAAAAATAAAGATAATTGAGTATGAGCTATTGCATCTAGTTTAGCATGAGATATTTATTGATTAAATATATTAGATAAAAATATACAAGATCAAAATTGAAATACTACTAAATTTTTTATTATAGTTCCAAAAAATTCAAAAATAGAAATAAATGAAAAAAAATGAAAAACAAGTATTATATTTGAAACAAAAAACATTCCTGCTGCTTTATATAAATGTCTTTGAGCATTTGCTACAAATAATGTAAACCTAACAAAAATAGAAAGTATGCCTAGTCTTAAATGACCATTTACATATTTATTTTGGATGAATTTTGAATGAAATATTAAAGATAAAAATGTAATCAAATCATTAGAAGAATTAGAGTTTTTTACAAAACAAATAAAAATATTATGAGAATATTAAAAAGCTAAATAATTATATTTAGCTTTTTATTTAAAATATTTTAAAAGTTTTTTTATTTCTTTCTGATATTCTTCTGATTTTTCTCTTAATTTTCTTTCTGATAATAAATCAAAATCATGAACCAATTTATTTCTAAGTTTATGTAATTCCCATATTTTTTGTAAATCTCAAATTTCTGATGGTTCAGTTTTTAATATTTCTCAAAAAGTACCTTTATATCAAGCTTCCTGCAAAACTTTATGATAAAGTTTATCTATATCAATAATATGTTCTTTATAACTTCAATTTAAAATAATTCTCTTAAGTTGAACATTAAAAAAATTTAATTTTTCTGGATTTATCTTATATTTCTTTGTAAATTTAAATATTAAAAATATTCAAATTAATACTATAAAAATAAAAATTATTAATACTAATATATAATAGTTGTTCATAAAAATATATTATAAATTATTAACTATTTGATTCTTTAATTCATCTATACCATTTTTTTGAATAGATGAAATAAAAATTGGGCTTAAATCTGAATAAATATCTTTTATATACTCTATTTTATCAAAATATATTTTTTCCTCTCAATCTATGTCTATTTTAAATTCTACTCAAACTAATCAATCTATTTTATTAAAAACATTTAATCTTTTTTGTTTTGCTCAAATACTTTCTAAAATCTCATTTACAACTCTAATTTTTATATCAAATTTTGGATCAGAAGCATCTATAACATGTAAAAGTAAATCTGATTCTATAGAATCTTCTAAAGTAGACTTAAATGCATCTACAAGTTTAGGTGGTAATTCTCTAATAAATCAAATAGTATCATTTATAAGTACTTCTTTTGGTGGAATATATTTATATGTTTTTTCATCATAACTAGCTGGAATAAACATTTTTCAAACACTAGTTCAAAGTGTTGCAAAAAGTTTATCTTCTTCAAGTACTCATTTTTTAGTTAATACATTTGTAAGTGTAGATTTTCATGCATTTGTATATCATACAATTCATACTGTTTTTATTCATTTTTTATTTCTTGATTGTCTATGTTGCTCTCTAACTTTTGCAAAATGCTTTAATTCTTCTTTTATATGTTTTTCTCTTTTAAATAAATGTCTTTTCATTATTTCAGTATTTGTTTCTCATTTACCTTTTCATCATTGTTTTCATAATTCCATTCACATATCAAAAATTCTTGGTCACATATGTTTTATAGAAGCAAGTTCTATTTGTAATTTTGCTTCTTTTGAAAAAGCATTCCTTTCAAATATTTTTAATATTAAATCCACTCTATCCCAAGCCTTTGCTCAAATAGACTTTAATTTTTCATTTATAGTATAAATTTGTCTAGGTTTTAATATATTTCATAATATCAATATATTTGCATTTTCTTCTTGCATTTGTTCGATTATTTCATCAAGTCTTCATTCTCAAATAAAAGTATTATAATCTGCAACTGATTTATTTTGAATATGTTTAACAATAACAACTCATCAATAAGTATTAACAAGACTTTCAAGCTCTTTCATCCTATCTTCCATTGTCTTTCTTATTTCTATCTCTTTTGGTAATATATCAGCAACAAAAACTCTTAATTCTTTATTATTATATTCTAAATTTTGTTGTATTTGTTCTAACTCTCTTTCTGATTTTTTTCTTGTCATATCTATTTTTAATATTAATTAACTAAATAATACTTTTTTGATTATTTTATTCAAGTTTTAAAATAAAATATATATACAAATTATCAAGAAAATATTTTAATGAGAATTATTCTTGTTTTAAATTTGACTATATGATTTATTTAAATAATATAAAAATATTAATATTAAATAAAAAAAAATGACAAACTTAGACTATGATTTAATAATTGTTTGAGCTGGTTCAGCTTGATACCCTGCTGGAATGTATGCTAGTAGATATAAACTTAAAAATTTAATAATTTGAGCTCAACATGGAGGAGCTCTTGCTACTTCACATAAAGTAGAAAATTATCCATGAATTATTTCAGCTCCATGAAAAGAAATAATGGATTCTTTTAAAGAACATGCTGAAGTTTCGTGATCTGAAATACTTAATGAATTAGTAGAAAAAATAGAAAAACATGAAAATCATTTTCATGTTACTACATCAACTGGAAAAGAGTTAAAAGCAAATTATGTTATTATAGCAACATGAAACAATCATAGACACCTTTGAGTTAAATGAGAACAAGAATTTATGTGAAAATGAGTAAGTTATTGTGCTACTTGTGATTGAATGTTTTTTAAATGAAGAGATATTATAATGGTTGGTGGTTGAAATACAGCTATTACAGAAGCTCTGTATTTATCTGATATTTGTAAAAAAGTATATCTAGTTCACAGAAAAGATACTTTTAGAGCAGAAGATTCATGGGTAGAAAAATTGAAAGATAAAGAAAATATAGAACTAGTTTTAAATGAAGAAGTAGAAGAAATAGTTTGAGATGCTTTGTGAATGACTGGTGTTATTCTTAAATCAAAAAAAGAATTAAAAGCTGATTGAATATTTATAGCAGTATGAACAATCCCAAATACCAATATAGTTGATTGATTAGATATTAAAAAAGATAATGAATGATGCTTAATTGTTGATGAAAGACAAGAAACATCAATAAAATGATTATATGCTGCATGAGATGTAACAACAAATTCAAATAAATTTAAACAAACAATAATGTCAGCTGCAGAATGATGTCTAGCTGCAAATAGTATACATGAAGATAATATGAGATAAAAAAATGAGATGTAAAGTCTTATTTTTTGTTTATAAAATTTTAAATCATATCTTCCTCATATATTTGAAGCTATAAAATACTTAAAATCAACAAAAAGATATTTAAACCTACAACCATTAA
>CAZCCA010000069.1:0-3757 GCA_964497215.1 uncultured Candidatus Peribacteria bacterium
CTATTTTTCATATTTTTTAAACCAAGTTAGTTGCTTTTTTGCATAATTTCTATTATTTTTCTTTACCAATTCTATTGTTTCTTCTAAATTTAATTTAATTCAAAGTTTTTCCTTTTCTCAAAGACTTAATATTTTATCTCATGTATATTCTTTTCATATATTTTCTAAATAATCTGAAACTTCTTTATATCAAATAGTTCTCATTCAAAAATTATCCCTATTATATTTTTTTAATAATTCCTTTACCTCATTAACTAATCACTCATCAAACATCATTCAAACTCTAGTATTAATTTTATTATATAATTCTTCTCTATTTCAATCATATGGAGTCAAAAATAGAACATCATATTTAAGTTTCTTTTCTTCTCTAAAATCTTTTTTTGATTTTCATGTTAGTATTTTTACCTCAAGAGCTCTAATTACATATCTAATATTATTAGGATGTAATTCTTTTGCATATTCATTATCTAATTTAACTAATTTATCATAAACATAATCATTTCAAAATTCTTTAGCTTCATTTTCCAATTTAGTTCTTATTTCATCATTTGCAGATATTCTAGGAATATTAAAATCATAAATTAAACTATCAATATATAATCAAGTTCCTCAACATAAAATAGGAATCTTTCATTTTTTAAAAATAATATTCATATTTTGTTCAGCTAATTCTTTAAATTCAGCTACAGAATATTCCTGATCTGGATTAATAATATCTATCATGTAATGTTGAATTCATTCCATTTCATCCTCTTTAATTTTTCATGTTCATATATTTAATTCTCTAAAAATTTGTCTAGAATCAGTAGAAATAATCTCTGAATTTAGATATTTTGCTATTTCTATACTTAATCAAGTCTTACCTGAAGCAGTCGGTCAATAAATAACAATTATTTTCTTTAAATCTGTTTTTTTATCTAAGAATTTTTTTATTTTTGTTTTGAAATTCATAATATTTTATTATAATATAAATACTGTATTATAGTAGCATCATAAGCATATAAATCAAGAAAAATATTTTTTTAAAAAAAGTTTTGACTTGAATAAAAATTTTAATAAGATATGTCTCGCAAATGAGAAATTTGCCAACTTAGCTCAGCTGGTAGAGCATTCGCCTTGTAAGCGAACGGTCGTCGGTTCAAATCCGATAGTTGGCTCCACTTTTATAAAAAATTTACGAATTACAAGTTAAAAATATCTAAATTTATCTTTGATTTGTAGATCGTAATTTTTTTATAAAAAACATAAACTATATTTTCTGGGCAGATTCCAGAGTGGCCAAATGGGGCGGACTGTAAATCCGCTAGCTTCGCTTTCGGGGGTTCGACTCCCTCTCTGCCCACCATTTAAATAATCTATAAAAAAACCTCTCTCTTGAATTCTCTTTCCTAATTAGGAAAATGAGGCAACAATTTAGAGGTATTTATTTAATATTAGCCCGGGTGATGGAATTGGTAGACATGTTGGTCTTAGAAACCAATGCTTAATCGCGTGCGAGTTCGATTCTCGCCTCGGGCACCATTTTTCTCAATATAATTTGAGAACCAATATATTTATATATTTTTGTTTCGTATTTAGCGAGCAAATTAAAAAACACGTATTATGAAAACAGGAATACATCCAGAAACTAAAAAAGTAACAATTATTTGTTCATGTGGTGAAAAATTTGATGTTGTTGCAGCTTTAGCTTGAGATACAAAAGTCGAAATATGTTCAAAATGTCATCCTTTCTATACTGGTGAACAAAAAATTCTTAAAACTGGTGCAGTTGATAAATTCTATGCTAGAATGGAAAAAGCTAAACAACTTAAAAAATAGTAAATTCCAGATAAAACCTAACCTAAATGTTAGGTTTTATTTTTGATTTAAATTTGTAAATAAAGCTATAATTATGATATAATAAAACCATAATTATAGCTTTTTACTATAAATAGATAATGACAAAAAAAATTCTATTTAAGATATTCCCATTTTTGGAATGGATTTGAAAATTAAAAGATAAAAAAATATTAAAATCAGATATAATTGCAGGTTTAACTGTTGCCTTTATAGTTATACCTCAATCAATGGCATATGCATGATTAGCTTGACTAGATATTGAAGTATGATTGTATACAGCTTTTATTGCTGTTTTAGTAGCATGATTGTTCGGTTCAAGTAAGCAAATGTCCACTTGACCTATCACTATAATATCATTAATGACAGCTACTGCTATATCAAGTCTTACAGTAGAAAATCCTGAAGCATATATTGTTTATGCCTCATTACTTGCATTCTTTATATGAATTTTTTATATAATACTTTCTTTATTAAGATTATGAATAATCGTAGATTTTCTTTCTAATCCAGTTATTATAGGTTTTACTAATGCAGTAGCACTTATAACAATAATATCACAATCAAGTAAATTATTTGGTGTAGAATATAGTAAATGAGAAAATATATATGAATGACTAATTAATTTAACAAATTCAATAATTCAAAATATTCATATAGAGACATTTTTATTTTGATTGATGTCAATTTTGGTACTATTATTATTAATGAAATATGCACCAAAGTTACCAAGAATCTTAATTTTACTTATAGTAGCAACATTTTTTTCATACTATGTTGGTTTTGATTGAAAAATAATAAAAGAAATCCCTTCTAGCTTTCCTAGTTTTAGTATTCCATTTTTAAGTGAATACGTATTACATTCTTTAAAATTAGAAGAATTACTAAATATAATAATATTTGCAGTAATTATATGATTAATAGGTTTTACTCAAACAATTTCAGTTGCAAAACTTTTATCAATACAAACTAAACAAAAAGTAAATGCAAATAGAGAGTTAATGTGACAATGAATAGCTAATATATCTACAAGTTTATTTTGATGATATTGAGTGGCTGGGTCATTATCTAAAACTGCTGTAAATGTAAGATCATGAGCTAAAACATGATTTTCATCAGTTATTACAAGTATAGTAGTTTTGATTACTATATTATATTTAACACCCTTATTATACTATTTGCCAATGGTAACTTTAGCGGCAGTAATAATTGTTTCAGTTGCAAATATAATAAAAATAAAGCCAATTATAAAAGCATGGAAAACTGAAAGAAATGATTGAATAATTGCAATAATTACATTCTTACTAACTCTCTTTTTATCACCAAAAATAGAAATATGAATAGTTGTTTGAGTTATATTATCTCTTGCTTTATTTATATCACAATCCATGAGACCAAGAATAATTGAAGTTTCAATGTATAAAGATTGAATATATAGAGATACTAACTTATTTTGATTAAAAACAAGTAAACATATTAGTGTAATTAGATCAGATTGAGTGTTATATTTTGCAAATGCTTGATATTTTGAAGATAAAATATTAGAATTAATATCTAATAAAAATAAATTAAAATATGTAATTATTGATCTAGAATGGGTTTCTAATATAGATACATCAGGGATAGAAGTTCTCAATACACTAATAAATAGATTAAATAGTTCTTGAGTTAAAGTATTAATAACATCTATTAAAATAAAAGTACTTACAAAATTAAAAACTTATTGATTTATAAAGCAATTTTGAAAAAAATATATCTTCCTAAATATAGAAACAGCATTAAAATATATTTATGAAAAAAAATGAAAAGATATTGATTTAGAGACTTTATTTAAGTATAAATCAACTAAAAATTGAAAGAATGAAGAATCAAGAGATCTAATAAAAAAATATGTTGAGAAATAAAAAATAATAATTTT
>CAZCCA010000070.1:0-3637 GCA_964497215.1 uncultured Candidatus Peribacteria bacterium
TATCAATTGCTAAGTCTATATCTACATTTGGAATTTGTTTATCAATAGTTTCAATAATTCATAAAGCAACTAAATCTTCTTTTTTATCTAGTTGTTCAGATATTTTTAGGTTTTCATTATCAATTTTTTCAAATCAATTTCAAAGTTTTTCAGACATAATTATGTAAAATTAGTTTTATAGATTATTTAAATTTTATCATATATTTTTTTATAAATCAAAAATCTAGCAATTTTATTAAAAATAAGTAATATAAATATAAAAAATTTATATAAATTAAAAATATATTAAACAATGTTTATTCATTTACACAACCATACACATTATTCTATTTTAGAAGGTTTACCTAAGCCAAAAGATTATGTAAAAAAAGCTGTTGAATTATGAATGAAGGCAGTTGCTATTACTGATACATCAAATTTACATGGTTGTCATGAACTTTATAAAGAAGCAAAAAAAGCATGAATTACTCCTATTTTATGAACAGAAATAAATATAGAATCTATTATTGATTCAAATATAAGTCATAAATTAGTTTTGCTTTCTAAAAATCTGGATGGATACAGAAATATTATATCTCTTATTTCAAAAGCTAATTTAGATAATGCCTGAAAAATTCCAAAAATTAAATTTGAAGATATAGTTGATTTAAAAAAAGAAAAATGAGATTTACAGATAATATGTCTCTCTTGACCTATTACTTGAGAAATACCATTTTTGATTTTATCATGAAAGTCTGATGATGAAATACTTAATAGAATTAATCAATATATTGAATTATTTGGGAAAGAAAACTATTATTTAGAGTTAATGTATCATGATGATATACCAAAACAAAAATTAATTACAGATAAATTAATTGAGTTTAATAAAAAAGAAAATATTTCAGTTGTAGCTACAAATAATTGTTATTATATAGATGTAGAGGATAAAAAATCTCAAGATGTTATAATGGCTTTATGAACATGACATGAATTAGAAAATCCAGATAGACCAACACTTATAAATTGAAACTATTCATTTTTGAGTGAAGATGAAATGCAAATTATGTTTTGATTTATACCAGAGGCATTAGAAAATACAGTAAAAATTGCTGAAATGGTTGATATAGAAATAGAAACTTGATGAGTTTTAATCCCTACTTTTGAGCTTCCAGATGAACATCAAAAAATATATGAGGAAGCATTAAAAATTGAAGAAAAAGATTATTATAATAAAGATAAATGATGAAATAAGGAAACATTTATAAAAAAGCTTTCATCTGATGAATGGTATTTGAGATATTTATCATTTGAATGATTAAATTGGAGATATAATTATTGAATACCAAAAGATATTATTTTTAAGCTTGTTCAAAAATTAGATAAGCCATCATTAGATAAAAAACTTACTGAAACAGAACCATCAGAATTAAAAGAATTGTCCCTTGTTTATTATTCTTTAGAAAAAAAAGAAATTTTATCAAAATTTGATCAAGAATTGCAAGATAAAATTGATAGACTTGAGTATGAATTAGTTGTTGTACATGAAATGTGATTTGATGCATATTTTTTGATAGTTGCAGATTATATAAATTGGGCTAGAAATAATGATATCCCTGTTTGACCTGGTAGATGATCAGCAGCAGGTTCTTTAATGGCATATTTATCATGAATTACTGATATTGATCCATTAAAATATGATTTACTTTTTGAAAGATTTTTAAATCCTGCAAGAATATCTATGCCTGATATTGATACAGATTTTGCAGATACAGAAAGAGATAAGGTAATAAAATATTGTAGTGATAAATATGGTTCAGATAAAGTAGTAAATATTTCAACTTTTGGTACTTTTGCAGCAAGAGCAGCAGTAAAAGATGTGTGAAGAGTTTATTGAATACCTTTTACTGAAATGAATGAATTAGTAAAACTTATTCCAGAAAAACCAGGTACTAAATTATTATGAGCATTGGAAGATTCTCCAGAATTTAATGATGCATATAAAAGTAATAAGATCTATAAAGAAATAATTGATAATGCACTTAAAATTGAATGAAATGTTAGACAACTTTGAGTTCATGCTTGTGCAGTAATTATTGCACCAGAAACAATGCTAAATTTTACTGCCTTACAACATCCACCTAAAGATCCAGAGGTTGTTATTACTCAATATAATGCATGACCTTTAGAAGATTTAGGGTTATTAAAAATGGATTTTCTTTGACTTAGAAATCTTACTATTATAAAAAGAGCAGCAAAAATAATTGAAGCTAATAAATGAGATAAGATAGATGTTTTAAATTTAAATATGGAGGATCAAAAGGTTTTTGATATTTTTGCTGCTTGAGATACTACATGAATATTTCAATTTGAATCTGATTGAATGAGAAAATATCTTAAAGATTTATGACCTGATACTTTTGAAGATTTAATTGCAATGGTATCTTTATATAGACCTGGACCTATTGCATATATACCAACATTTATTGATGTAAAATATGGTAGAAAAGAGCTTAAATATATGACTGATGATTTAAGGGAAATACTTCAAAATGCATGATATACAGAAGAAGAAATAGAAGAAGAAAAAAGAAAATTAGATGAAGATTTAAGTAAAATATTAGATGTTAGTTATTGAATTGCAGTATATCAAGAACAACTTATGTTTATAGTTCAATATATGGCCTGATTTTCTCTTTGAGAAGCAGATTTACTTAGAAGGTGAGTTTGAAAAAAGAAATTAGATGTGGTAGAAGCACTTAAAAAAGAATTTATTACTAAATGAGCAGCATATAAACAATACAAACCAGAAACAACTGAGTATATTTATACAGAAATGATTACTCCAGCAGCAAATTATTCATTTAATAAATCACATGCTGCTTGTTATGCTTTTATAGCATATCAAACTGCATATTTAAAAGCATATTATCCAACAGAATTTTTAACTTCTGTAATGATTTCTGATGAGGAGGTTATGGATAGAATAGTTATGGAAGTATGAGAATGTGAGTCAAAATGAATATCTGTTTTAGCTCCTAGTGTGCAAGAATCTTTAAAACATTTTACATATATTGATGATAAAAATATAAGATTTTGATTAAAAGCAATTAAATGAATTTGAGATTGACCAATTGATAAAATTATTGAAGCAAGAAAACAAATATGATGAAAATTTGAATCATTAGAACAATTTATAGAAGTATGTTGAAAAGAAGTAATAAATAAAAAATCACTAGAAGCTCTTATTATGTCATGAGCAATGGATGATTTATGAGTTAGAAAGCAAATGTTTGTTAGTATTTCAGAAATGATTAGATTTTGTAAAAAAGATGAAAAACAAAAAGAAACTAGTCAGATTTGATTATTTGATAACTCTGATGAATTTGAAGATAAATTAGAATTAGAAGATGTATGAGAATTTTCATTTGAAGAATTACTTAGATGAGAAAAGGAAATGATAGGTTTTGCTGTTTCATGACATGCACTTGATGGATTAGGTAGATATTGTATGAGAAGAAGTAATAATACAAAGAAACTTAAAATGTCTATGGAAGAGCTTTTAGAATTAGAAAAAAAAGAAAATCCAGAAAAATATGAACCAAAAGAAGAATTAGAAATGTGAATAGATTCTGAAAAAAAGAAAAAAGAAGAAAAA
>CAZCCA010000071.1:0-3617 GCA_964497215.1 uncultured Candidatus Peribacteria bacterium
TAATAAACAATACCATTTAATTAGTTTATTAACTAAATATAATAAAAACAGTATATAAAATATACTGTTTTTATTCTTGCATAAATTCCTTATCCCTTTGTTCATCCATAAGTTGTTTTTGTTTAATTAATCATGCAATTGATCCTGAAGTTGTTATAAATACTTTTTTATCACTATCACTAAATTTTTGTCATTTTTTTAAAAAAATAAGATATCATATATCATTAGATCAAATTGAAAGTTTTTGTTTAAATGTATAATATCAATCAGCTCTATATTCTAATAGATCTAATTCATTATTATTTATTTCAATAATATCATTTAAAAGTTTTCATATTTTTCTTGTATCATATTTTCTTGTTATATAATTATTCATTACAGGATTTATTTCATAATAAACTATATCATCTACATTTAATGCTTCTTTCATTTTTTCTATTATCATAAAAATAGATTTTATATTTATATCATTTAGTTTTGAAATCTCATTACTAATTTTATATGTAGCTGTAATTAAAGAGTTTGATTCAGATAATCTTTTATTTGATAAATATATTATATACATTAATAAACTAAAAGCATAATCTTTATATGTAATTGAAAAAGTAGTAATAAGTTTTTTAGCAGAAATATATAATAATTTACTTTTTGTTCTTGATACTATATTAACTTGTTTTGCTTCATTTGTATTTAAAGCTGCTTCTCAAAAAACATCATCTTTTCATAAAAATCATAAAATTTTTGTTTCATTTTTACTTTTTGTTGTATATTTTTCAACCGAAAGTTCTCATACTAAAATAATATAAATATTATTATCTATATCTCCCTCATTAAAAAGTACATCTCATTTTTCAAGTGTAATCTCTGTAAAATATCAGGTATCTTTTAATTTATTTATATCTAACATATTTTTTATATTTTTAATAAATCATCATTTCAATTCATTCTTTATTTCTAACATAACTTATAAGTGAATCTTTTGAAATAATATTTTTAGTATATAGTGCCATTAAATATTTATCCATAAGTATCATTCATTCTTTTTGTCATATTTCTAATACACTATAAAGTTGATGAGTTTTTCATTGTATTATTAAATTCCTAACTGCATCATTTGATATTAAAATTTCTCTTGCAGCTATCCTTCATTCTTTATCTGACCTTGTAACAAGTCTTTGAGATAAAATTCAAACTAAGCTCATTGCAAGTTGCATTCTAATTTGTTTTTGTTGTGTTCATGGAAAAACATCTACTATTCTATCAACTGTTTGTACTGAATCATTTGTATGTAAAGTAGAAATTACTAAATGTCATGTTTCAGCAAGTGTAATTGCAGCTTTGATAGTTTCAGGGTCTCTCATTTCTCAAATCATAATAACATCTGGATCTTCTCTCAAAGATGCTCTAATTGCATTTGCATATCATTTAGTATGATTTCAAATCTCCCTCTGATTTACAAGTGATTGATCTGATTTTATTGCAAATTCAACTGGATCTTCTATTGTAATAATATGTTTTTTTTGATTTTTATTTATATAATCAAGCATTGCAGCCATATTTGTAGATTTACCTGATCAAGTAGGTCATGTAACAAGAATTAATCATTTATTTTTATTACACATTTTTTCTATTTCTTCTCATAATCATAACTCTTCTAAACTAGGTATTTCATTTGGAATTCTTCTCATAGCTATAGAATATCAATCTGTATCCATATAACAATTTACTCTATATCTATCTGATCAATCATATGAATAAGAAGTATCAAACTCCATTTCTTCTTCAAACTTTTTAAATCATTTTTCTCATGCCATACCTATAATCAATTCTTTCACTCAATCAAATGATATAACTGGAATTTTTATATCATTATTATCAATATTTATAGATTTTAATATTTCAATTTCTCATGATTTATCTCTTATTTTTGGTATTTGTCATGAATTAATATGAATATCAGGATAATTTTCCTTGGAAGCATAAGACAAAATAGCATTCAAAAGTTCAATATATTTCATAAAGTTTTATATAATAAATAATTAATTAATATTATTTTATCATAAATAAATTTTATATGCAAAAAAACTAGTTAATTTAACTAGTTTTTTATTAAACTTACAATTGTTTCAATATGATGAGTGTGTGGAAACATATCCATTGCTTGGATTTTTTCTATTTTATAATCACTATTATCTAAAATATATCATAAATCTCTTGCTAAAGTTGTAGGATTACAACTAACATAAATTATTTGCTTAGTATTAAATTTTAAGATATTTGGTAAAGCATCTGGATGCATTCAAGCTCTTGCTGGATCAATTATTAATAAATCAGCCTTTTTTCATTCATTTAAATATTTATCTAAAAAATCTTCAACCTTTGCATTTATAAAAGATATATTATCTAAATTATTTAACTTAGCATTTTTTTCTCAATCTTTAGATGCAGAAGTCACTAATTCAACTGATATAACCTCTTTTGCTCATGCTTTAGCAAATACCATTCAAATAGTTCATGTTCAACCATATAAATCAAGTACTGTTTGATTTTTTAAATTTTCTTTATAAGCAAAATCTAAAACCATAGAATATAGTTTATCTGCTCAAGTTGAGTTTGTTTGAAAAAATGATGTAGGTGATATATTAAAGCTTAGTCATTGTAAATTTTCTTTAATAGTAGCTTCTCAATAAATTAATTCTAAATCACCAATACATATATCAGCTTTATTTGGATTATGAGAAAAATATATTGATTTAATAAGTGGATATTTATTAGCTAGCTTTATTAAAAAATCTTTTATTAATCCTAGTTTTTCATCTTTATCTAATTTTGTATTAGTATCAAAGTAATGGGGATTAAAAGAAAATAAAAGCATCATTTCATCTGCAAAGTATGTTCTTCTAATCATTAAATGTCTAAAAAAACCTTCTTGTCTCATAGAATCATAAACTGGTAAACCTAATGTTTTTGTAAATGATTTAAATTCTCTAAAAACTTCATTTTGGATTTCATCTATAAGTGGACATCATTTCATATCTTGAATTTTTGAAAATTCACCTTGTTTATGAAAACCAAGATTAAAATGTTCTTCAACTCAATACTTCTTTGATATATATTTTCAAAAACTAAACTCTACTTTATTTCTATATCAATCAATAATTGGAGATCATTCTATAGGTAAATAGGGAAGATTATTCTGCTTTTGCTCAACTATGTTTAATGCTTCTTTTACTTGTTGCTGTTTAATTTTTAATTGTTCATTATAAGGAATATTTATCCATTTCCAACCACCAGACATACCATATTTATTTGTTGGATGTTCTACTTCTATATCAGATTTTTTTACTATATCTACTATTTGAGTTTCTAAAAATGCTTTTTTCTTTTTTAAAACTCTTAAGTTAGCAATAGTTCATGGAATAGCTCCTCAAGTTACAAATATTACTCTTCAATCTAAATCCTCATTTTCATGTTTTAATCTAGCAAAACCTTTACCACCAAATACAAGTTTTTCTATTAAAATATTTTCTAAAATATCACCTTTTTTTATACCTTTTTGTTCCATAATATTATTTATAATTTAAATTTAATAGAGTATAAAACTTTTTAGGGAAAAA
>CAZCCA010000072.1:0-3556 GCA_964497215.1 uncultured Candidatus Peribacteria bacterium
TTTTGACAATCTTTCTGATTTTATTAATGGAGTTGTTTTTATAAAATCTCAAAAGTTATGCTTAGCCTCTAATATATTTTCTATTGTTATCATATTTTTATTATTAATTATATTAATATATTATTTTGTTTTTTATTTTTCTCAAATTCTTTTTAATACTTCTTTCAAATTGCTAAATTTTTCTGAATAAAATCTTTCTGGAACAAACAACTTTTTTATAAAATAATTATTATAATATTTAGAATTTTCATTCCACATATCTGGTAGTTTTTTTAGTCATTTATTATAATATTCTTTTGCTTTTATTTTATCATTATTTTGCCGATATATGTCTCAAAGCGAAAATAATTGAATAACTGATAAATTATTATTATATATATCTAAATTTATATTTTGTTTTTTAATAAAATAATTATTTGAAATATAATTTGAATTTATGTATTTTAGATATTGATTATTGTAATTTATTGCTGAAATATATATTCAAAAAATACTAGTTAAAAACATTATTAATATAATGATATTTTTAATAAATATATTTTTTATTTCATTTTTTTCTTTGTAAATTAATGAAATAATTATAATTAAAATTAGGTAAACTGATATACTTGAAAAATTAAAAATAGTAAAAATTAAAAATAAAATAATAGAGTAATAATAAGGGTTATCTTTTATATTTTTTATAAAATTATAAAAAATATAAAGGAGTAAACTTAATCATAAAAATCAAAAATTGTAAAAAATATTCAAAACTAGATTATGTGGTCTGTCAGCTGTAAAACCTATATTTTCAAATATAAAAAGTTCTTTTACTTTGAATGAATTAAAATATAAATCAAGTGTAGATAATCAATATCAAAAAATAAAATGTTTTAAATCAGAAAAAATTATTTTTAATGTTGTTTCCCAAATATAAAACCTTGATATAAAAGAATTAAGCTTAGTAATTAATCAGAAATTATATATTATTATTCATAAAATAACTATTCAAAATAAAGAAAAAATAATCAAATATTTTTTATTTATTTTTTCTTTATTTGTATTATAAATTAAAAATAAAATATATCATAAAAAAATACTAATTCACCAAATAGATTTTGTTAATAAAAGAAGAAAAATTAATAATATACAAGTTATTCACCTTATAAATTTTGGTAAAATAAATTGTTTTGAAAAAATAAAGGGAATTAATATAAGAATAAATAATGATAAATAGTTCGGATGTCAAAAAGTGGATAATGCTCTATTTGATAGATTTCAATAATCAAAAGTAGGGAAGTAATATTCTTTTATTCATAATATTCAAACAAATATACTTGATATAATTGTTGTAAAAATTAATTTTTTTCTAAAATCTTTAGCTTGATTTATAAATAAAATAAATAATCATAATAGATTTAAAAACATTAGTAAACTATGTCATTTTGATATATTTCAAAATAAAGAAATGTACTTAAATTCTGAAAATATTGTAGATAAAAATAATATGAATATTATAGGGACAATGATTTTTGGAATTATTAATTTATTTTTAGATAATATATTTTTAATAAAAAATAAAGTTAAAATTAATCATGAAAAGATATTAAAAAACATTACTTTTGTAAATTCATAATTTCAATCAACATAAAAACCCCACTTAATTCAAAATAAATCTATCAAATGAGAATTTATAAGTGGTAATAAAAAAAATAACAAAACAAGTAATATTTTTATAATTTTGTTTAACATAAAATTATTATATAAAAAAAACAAAAATATGAAATCATATTTTTGTTTTATATCTCTTTAATCATATATTCTCAAATTAAACTATATCATCTTTTTTCATAATATCATCTAACTCAAACACCTGCAATTACAGCAATTTTTGAATATCAATTTTCTTTTGTTATTTTTTCACTTTCAGCTATAAGTTTTTTTCAAAATCATATATGTTGACCAAAAGTAGAACCTTTTTCATTAATTGATAATTGATCTCAAAAAGTATGAATTTCTCTAATTAAAGCACATCATTCTAACTCTGGTAAAACAGACAAAATTTCTTTGTTTTCTTTTGTTAATCTCAATCTAAGTAAACTAAAAATAGTTCTATCTTCTGGATCTTCAAATGTAAGAAATATTTCTTTTCAATCAGATGCTTCATAATTATATTTATGAATTATTGCTTTTTTAGGATCATTTTTTCATTCTCTTATTTCTCTATGTCTTATATCTAAAAGCTTAACTCCTTTTTCAGCAATTTTTTTCTCAACTATTTGTCTAAGATTTGCAATAATAGATCATTCTAAAATTTGATCTGCTGGAATATCTCTATATGTTCTGTTTAATCTAACATATTCAGGAATCATCATTTGAAGTTCTGCTGTTAGATTTATTAGAGTTTCATCATCATATGCTTTAAATCATCATTTTTTCCATACTTCTGTAAGTTCTGATTTATCAGTGACCATCATAGGATAAATTTTTAATTCATCTGGTCTAAAATCTGGATTATCAAAAACTTCTTTTAGAGCTTTTTTATCAAGTTCTGGTGTACTTCAAAGTAAGTTTGGCATCATGTGAACAACTACTTTGAAACCTGCATCTTTTAGTAGTTTAGTTGCTTTTATACTTTCTTTATTTCAATGTCATCTTTTATTTAATTTATTTATTTCATCTATTGTAGTTTGATATCATATTTCAACTCTTGTTACTCAGTATTTTCTAAGTCTTTTTATTTCTTCAGGATTTACCCAATCAGGTCTTGTTTCAATTGCAATTCAAATAACTCTAAGTCTAGAAGTTTCATTTATTTTTTTTGCTTCTTCGAGTGAATTTGCTAATTTTGCTTTATATCATTGTTTTAATTTAAAGGTAGCAAATTTATCATTTTCAAAATTTGTTTTTTCTAAATACACTTTCATATCATCATATGTATTGAAAGCATCATAAATTGCTTTTATAAACATTTCTTGATATTCTTTTGGATAAACTGACCATGTACCACCAATTATTCTTATATCATTTTTTTCTATTTTATGTCATGTTACTTCTAAAGCTCTAAGTCTATTATGAATTTGCATAATAGGATCAAAATTATTCATTATAGCTCTTTGAACTGCAGGTTCATTTGGTATATATGATTTTGGTAATCATTCAAAAGTAGGACAATAAATACATTTTCATGGACATCAAAAAAACTTTGTTAAAAGTGATATAACAGTTACTCATGAAAGACTTCTAATTCATCTTTTTCTGAGAATTTTTTGAAAAAATAAATTTTCTTCAAGTGTTCAATCTGCTTTTAATTCTTCATATCTTTCAATTAACTCTATTGATTGAAAAGGTTTTGCTATTTTATATTTTTTATAAACTTTATTTTTTAGTTTAGCAAAATCATTTTTACTAAATTTAGTTGGATTTTTTTTTGTAGCTTCAAGCCCTATCTTTAATAGTTCATCAAGTATTTTTATTTTGTTTTCTATTTTTGTAATATTTGCCATAAATTTAATTATTTTTAAGTTTTTGGAATTATATATAAAAAGTGTTTTTATTCAATTTTATTTATGTAATA
>CAZCCA010000073.1:0-3529 GCA_964497215.1 uncultured Candidatus Peribacteria bacterium
TAAATAAAAATTATAATTAAAAATGTATAATATATTAATAGTATCAGCTTTATCAGGAGAATTAAATCCTATTAAAAAAGAAATAAAAAAAACTAAGTTTAATGGGTTAAATATTAGTTTTTTAAGTGTATGAATTTGAAATTATAATATGATTTTAAATTTAACTAGATTTTTAGAAAATTATGAAGTTGATTTTATTGTAAATATTTGAGTTTGTTGATATAAAGAAGAAAATATAGATTTTTTACAAGTTTGAAGAGTTAAAAATATTTCTAATAATAGAGAATTAATAGTTCCTTATATTTTTGATTTTTGAAAGATAAAAAGCATTTCTTCAAGTGAAAAAATTATTTATGATAGAAATGAAATAGAAGAACAATTTGTAGATATGGAATCTTATTGATTTGAAAAAGTTTGTGAAAATTTTAAACTACCAAGAATTATTTTGAAAGTTCCAGTAGATAAAATATGAGAAGAAACTAAGAATTTTGATTTCAAAAAAGCTGAAAAAAAATTAAAAGATAATATAGATTATTTAAAATTATTAAAAAAAATAGAAAATTATTTAGATAAAAATAAAAAAGAAAAAATAGATTTATCAATGTATTATAATTATTTTTCTTTTTCATTTACACAAAAAATAATTTTTGAAAAGCTTTATAATAAATATGAAGTTTTAACTTGAGAAAATTTTGAAGATTATTTTTTAAAATATACTAGGACTTTAAAAGAAATAAAAAATAAAAAATATGAATCTAAAAGATTTTTAGAAAATATAGAAAATTTTTTAGAAAATAAATAAAAAATAAATTTTATAAAACTATATTAGTATTAAAAATATATGTTAAATAAAAATAAAATTATAAATTTAAAAAATAAATAAAAATTAATGTTAATATATATTGAAAACCAAGCTAGAAATTTAACTCAAACAAAAGTAATTTTAGAAAAATTTAAAAATTCTAAAATAATTTATATAGATAATTATAAAAATTTATTTGATAAAGTCTTACCCACTTGAGCTAATAAAAATAGCTTTATAGTTGCTAAACTAAATTCTCCAGCTATTACAAATGCTCCAAATTGATACTGACATAATGATCATACTTCTTATTTTTTTAAAACTAGTTTAAATTGTATTTTTAATTGTGATTATTGTTTTTTGAAATGAGCTTTTAAAAATGATATTCCAGTATATTTTATAAATTATGATGATATTAGAAAGCAAATAGAAGAAAAAGTTAAAGAAATAAATTTAGAAAAAAGTCTCTCCTTACAAGAGGGAGGTTTAGAGGGGGAAAATGATTATGAATTAAACATAAAAACTGATTTAAAATATAAAAATAAAGTTTGGTTTTATTCTAGTGATTATTCTGATATTTTAGGAATGGACAATATATCAAATTTTTTAAAAAACTTTGTACCATTTTTTGAAAAAATAAATTCACCTTTTTATTGAGTAATAACATGAGAAAAATTTACTGCATCTATGATGGAAATAAGAACAAAATCAGCAAATATAAAGCCTATTTTAGATTTATGATTTATTCCAAAAAATACTGAATTTGCCTTTTCTTTAAATCCTCAGATTTTAATAGAAAAATATGAAAAATGAACTTCTAGTTTAGATGATAGAATTAAATCTATAAATATTTTACTTGATAAGGGGTATAATGTATGACTTAGATTTTTGCCACTTTTACCAGTAAATAATTATAAAGAAATTTACTGAGATTTTGTTAAAGAAATAAAAAGTAAAATAGATATGGATAAAGTTAGTTCTACTTTTGTTTCAGGATTACTATATACTAAATCAGATTATAATAATATACTTAAAAAATATCCAAAACTTGATATATTATATAGATTGAAAGAAGATGATTGAGTTTTTATAAGAGAAAAAAAAGAAATGAGAGATTATTTTTATAAACTTTTTAGAGAATTAGATAAAAAATGTTTTATATGTTTAGATAATAAATAATATTTTATTAGTGAATTTGGTACTAATGATATTAAATATATTAAACAGGTATTGCTTCTTAGATTTTGTGTTCAAAAATTAATAATTATGAAAAATATACTAATAACATGACATTCAAAATGAATATGAAAATATTTAAATTATAATTTAAAAGATAATCATAATGTATTTTGATTTTCAAGAGAAAATTGATTTGATTTAACACAAATAGAAACTTTTGAAAAAATAAAAGAAAGTATTTGAAATAAAAAAATTGATATATTAATTTTAAATGCTTGAGTATGAGAATTTTGAAAATTTGAAGATAATAGTTTAGAAAAATATGAAAACTTAATAATTCTAAATTTATTAGCAAATATTAGATTATTAAAAAGATTAGAAGAAAATATAGATAAAAATACAAAAATAATTTTTATTTGAAGTATTATATCAAAGAAATTTATGAAAAATGCAGCAGTTTATCAAGCTTCAAAATTTTGATTAAGAGGATTTGCTTGATGACTTAAAAATGAGTGAAAAAAAATATTTCTTTTAAATCCAAGTATAGTAGACACAAATTTTCATAA
This sequence comes from uncultured Candidatus Peribacteria bacterium, assembly GCA_964497215.1. Taxonomy (GTDB): domain Bacteria; phylum Patescibacteriota; class Gracilibacteria; order BD1-5; family UBA6164; genus UBA6164. Next base: position 2,548 of record CAZCCA010000073.1, read on the forward strand.
AAATAAAGTTGATTTAGATAAAAGATTTAAAGAAACAAAAATAATAGATATATTAGAAGTAATAAAAAATATAATTTCTTGAAATGAAAAAAGATTTGAGATAGATTTATAATTAAAAAAATATTAAATGAAATTAAATAATTCACAGAAAAGTTTTAAGTTTTATAAAAATAAAAAAGATAATAAGTATTATTATTTATTATTATTTGTTTTATTGATTTATATATTATTTATAGGTTCTTATATTTATATTTTAAATAAAGAAATTAAAAATATAAATTTAAATATAGAAAAACAAAAAGAACAAAATATAGAATTAGAAAAAAAATTAAATTCTATTTTAAATAGTGAAGAATATATTTTAAATAATTATATAAAAAATCTAGATTTAGAAACTGATTCAAGTATTACAAAATTTTTACATCCAAAAGTAAGTTTTAATAATAAAAAATATATTCCAAAAAATTTAGAGAAACTGTGAAGTAAATATGTATATGATTCTAAATGATGAAGGCAAATTATTAGAAAAGTTGCAAATGAAAATTTACAAAATTTGGCTAAAGATTTTTATAAAGAGTTTAATAAAAGACTTGTAGTTGTAAGTGCTTATAGAAGTTATGATTACCAAAAATGAATTAAAGATAGGTGATGTCCAGATAATTTATGTTCAAAACCTTGATTTAGTGAACATCAATCAGGTCTAGCTATCGATTTATTTGAAGTATCTTCAGAAGCAAGTTGGAATAATAATAAAAAACTAAAAAAATATTATAAATGGTTAGATGAAAATGCTTATAAATATGGTTTTCATAATACTTATCAAAAATGATTAGAAATAGATTGATATGAAATAGAACCATGGCATTGGAGATATTTATGAAAAGAATTAGCTAGTTATTTAAAAGAAAAAAACATAACTTTTGCAGAATTTTATTTTAATAAAAATAAATAATATTTCTATTTACACACTTTATCATGCAGT
>CAZCCA010000074.1:0-1417 GCA_964497215.1 uncultured Candidatus Peribacteria bacterium
TTAATATTATATCTCTAAACTCCAATTTATAATATTTTTTATTAAAATTCATTCATCTTCTCTTTCTTCTTCATCTAAAGTTAAAATAATTTTTTTATAATTATCTTTTTGATAAAATAAAGGTTTTATTTCTCTATCATAAGTTTCCTTATTTTTTATAGTATAACTAACTTGAAAATATAATTTTTCATTACCCTTTTCTGCTAAAAAATCTATTTCAAAATTTGAATTATTTATAACAAAAACATTATATCATCTTCTTTTTAATTCTAAATATACATAATTTTCAATATTTTTTTCTATATCAAAATTATTAGAATAAATAGATCTTATTCATAAGTCATAAGAATAATACTTTTTATTTGATTTTAAAATTTCTTTTGTCTTTGAATTTTTTGAATTAACTTTATTTATTAAAAAACTATTTTCAAGATAAGAAATATAATTATCTACTGTATCATAATCAAGACTTTTTATATCCTGTTTTAGAAATTTTAAAATACTATTAATACTTAAAACACTACATGTATTTGTATAAATAAATTTTAAAAGTGAAGATATAAAAACAGTTTTTCTTAATTTATATCTAGTAATAATATCTTTAAATAAGATACTATCAACTAAAGTATTAAGATAATTATTCTTAATATTTTCATCATCTATTTTCAAAATCTCTGGTAAAGCTCAATATTTTATATAATCTTCAAAATAATTTATTTTTTTAGTATCTAAACTAGAACTTATTTTTAAATTTTTAAAATCTAGATAATCTAAAAAACTAAAAGGAAAAACTTGTAATTCAATAAATCTTCAAGTCAAAAGTGTTGACAATTCAGATGAAAGTAAATTTGAATTACTTCAAGTTATAAAAATATGAACATTATTTTGATATTTTTCATTAATAGTTCTTATAAATTTTTCCCATCAAAGCACATTTTGAATTTCATCTAAAAAAACATAAAATTCTCATCAAGAATATAAATTATTAATAAAATATTCAAATAATTCTCATAACTGTTCTAAACTTGCTTTCTCTCAAAACCTATAATCTTCTAAATGTAAATAAAAAATATTTTCTTTTTTTACTCAAGATTTAATTTTTGTTTCAATAAACTGTTTTAAAATAAAACTTTTTCAAACCCTTCTCATTCAAGTAATAACTTTAATTATATTAGACTTATCTAATGTTTCTAGATTATCTATATAAGATTTTCTTAAAAAACCTAATTCTCAAAATCATTTATTAATATATTCAAAAAATATTTCTTTTTTCATAATTTTTATGGTTATAACCAGTAATAATACCATTATATAATTTTATATAAAAAATACAAAATATTTTTCATATAAAATTATGATTTTCTGGATGAACAATATTTTGTTTTATTTTATTTTTATAACTAATTATTTTTAATTT
>CAZCCA010000074.1:1517-3472 GCA_964497215.1 uncultured Candidatus Peribacteria bacterium
TTTTAATTTAATATTATATCAACCACCTTCAACATCAAATTCTTATTCCCCATCCAACTATCTTCAGATATATCAAAAATTAAATCAATTTTTTTTCACTCTCTTTGTCATATTTTTAATTTTTCATAAAAATCTCACATATAAAATGCAAATATTTTAAATCAATGTTTTGTAGTAAATCTTAAATGGTCTCTTCATTTTCATAAAAATTCCATTTTTTCATAATCTAAATTTTCAACTATAAATAATGGTTTTGTATTACCTATTCAAAACGGTTTATATTTATTTACTTTATTTAAAAAATTAAATCATAATTCTTCTAATTTAATAACTTTATCAACAATTATTTCTTTTTTATAATGTGAAAAATCTTGTTTGTTAATTTCTGCTAATATTTTAGTTTTAAACTCTACAAATTTTTCTTTACTTATACTAAATCAAGCAGCTTGTTTATGTCATCAATATGCTAAAAAATAATCTTTAAATTTATCAAGTAACTCTATCATAGAAAAAAAATCTGGACTCCTACAACTTGCTACCAATTTATCTCATTCATCTTTCATACAAATACAAGGTCTATACAATTGTTCTGTGATTCTTCATGCTACTATTCAAATAATACCATGTTCTATTGCTGGTGAAACATAAAAAATCAGATTAGAATTTCTATCTATTTTATTCATAGCATCATTTACAAACTCTTTTGTAAGAAATTTTCTTTGTTCATTAAGTTGTTCAATTTCAGCTATAGTTTTATTTAAAGTATCTCAATTATTTAATATCAAATTAACAGCTTTATATGGACTATCCATTCTACCTGCTGCATTAAGTCTTGGTCAAATAGTAAAACCAAATAAATCTGCATCTAAATCTTCATTTATTTTATCTTCTATTAATTTTCTTATTCAATTACTTCTTGATTTTTTAATTTGTTTTAATCATTCTTGAACTATTATTCTATTTTCTCAAGTAAGTCTCATACAATCAGCCACTGTTCAAATAGCTGCTATATCAATTGATTCTATAATGTATTTTCTAGCTTCTTTAGGAGAAAAATATTCATAAGCCAAAGCTTGCATCAATTTAAAAGCAACTCATGCTCAAGCTAAATTTTTATAAATATATTCACAATCTGGTCTTTTAGGATTTATCATTGCAATAGCATAATCTCAAACATTTTCATCCGGAACAGCATGATGATCAGTAACTATAATATCTACTCATAATTCTTTTCAATACTTTATAACATCAACATCACGTGTTCCACAATCTACAGTAATAATTAAACTAACTCAAAGATCTTTTGCTTCATCTATAAAATATTTTTTAAGTCAGTATCCGTCTTTTACTCTATGAGGTAATCTATAACTAATTTGTAATCATATTTTCTTAAAAAAATGTACCAATATACTAGTAGAAGTTACTCAATCTACATCATAATCTCAAAAGATAAAGACTCTCTCCCCTTTATCTTTTGCTTGTTTTATTCTTTTTACTGCTTTATCCATATCTGTTAATAAATATGGATCATGTAAATCATCAATATCTGATTCAATTTGAAATTCTCAATTTTCAAATCTAGCATTTATTACTTCCTCAATATCTTTATCTAAAGTTGATCTATCGTATTTTATTATATTATCTTTTATACTTATCTTTTCTTGCATAGTTTTATATTAAATTAATTTAATTTATTATATAATTTAAACAAAAAAAATCTAGACTTAAATCTAGATTTTTAAATATACTTGTAAAATTATATTTATAGTTACAATATAGATACTAATATTAGTCTCCGTAGCTCAGTGGAAGAGCACAAGGCTGCGAACCTTGGTTTGCGTAGGTTCGATTCCTACCGGAGATACCATTTAAAGATTTAAAGTCTTAATTAAATAAGGCTTTTTTTATTTAAGTTAAATTTTTAATTAAATTATATTATTAATAAATTTTTTATT
>CAZCCA010000075.1:0-1820 GCA_964497215.1 uncultured Candidatus Peribacteria bacterium
TAATATAAAAAATGATAAAAAAATTAATAATAACTGCAGCACCAAATAAGTGAAGTTTTACACATGCAATAGCAAATCAAATAAATGAAAAATATAAAAATTCAGAAATTATAGATTTATATTCTAATGATTATAAATTAGATTTTCTTTATTTTGAAAATAAAAAAGAAATGACTTTGATTGATTGAATTAAAAAAATACAAGAAAAAATTAAATCTGCAGATGAAATAATCTTTATTTTTCCAGTTTGGTGGGGTAATATGCCAGCTATTATGAAAAATATGTTTGACTCAGTTTTTGTTTCTTGATTTGCATTTGAATATTGAGCAGAATGAAAAAAAGATTTATTATCTGATAAGATTTGAAGTGTTATAGCTACATGTGATGCTCCTGCAAATATTTATTTAGAAAATAGTGATTGGACTTGAATAAATTTGAAAACATATTTTGAAAAATCATTATTCTGATTTTGTGGTATAAAAATAAAAGATTTCAAATTATTTTGAGAATTAAGAGCTAGTAATGAAGAAGAAAGAAAAAAATTTTTAGAAAATATATAATTTTTTTTTAGAGTTGAAGAATAAATTTATATATTAAACTAAAATTATGAATATTAAAAAAATATTTATTTTTACATTATTAATCTTAATATTAATTTCTTGTTCAGACAATATTGATACTACAAATCAAATAGCACAAAATCAAGAAAAAGTAAAACAGAATATAGAAAAATCTAATTTAAAATCTGTTTGAGTTTTAGAATTCAAAAAAGAAATAGAAAAAAATGATTGAATTTTGATAGATTTAAGAACTCCTGAAGAAGTAGAAAAATGAGTAATACCTTGAACTAAATTAAATTTAGATTATTATTCTTTTAATTTTAAAGAAGAATTAAAATTTTTGGATAAAAGTAAAAAATATTTAATTTATTGTAAAAAATGAAAAAAAAGCTGAGAAACATTATTATTAATGAAAAAATTATGATTTAGAGATATTATAAATTTGAAATGATGAATAATTTCTTGGTGAAATGATTTAGCAAATTTTAAAGATATTAATAAAAATCAATAAATGACTATTTTTGATATTACATTATTTTGAATACATATAGCACCTTCATATTATTGATTGATGTATGCTTTATGATTTATTATTTGATACTATATTATAAAAAAAAGATGAATAATATGAAAAAAATATTTAGATGATTTGTTTACATATGTATTTTTAGGTGTTGTTTTGTGATGAAGAATAGGATATATAATGTTTTATAACTTTTCTTATTATATAAATAATCCTTTAGAAATATTAAAAGTTTGGGAATGATGAATGAGTTTTCATTGATGATTAATAGGGGTTGTAATTGCTTTAATTATTTTTTCAAAAGTAAAAAAAATAAATTTATGGAAATTAGCAGATGAAGTTGCAGCAGTTTTGCCAATATGACTTTGATTAGGTAGAATATGAAATTATTTAAATAAAGAGTTATTATGATATTCTCCATATAATTGATTTTTAGCAGTAGAAAAAAATTGAGTTTCATATTTTCCATCACCATTACTTGAATCATTTCTAGAAGGTTTTGTTTTATTTATTATTCTTTATTTTGTTTATAAAAAAAGAAAATTTTACTGACAAATTGTTGTATTATTTTTAATTTTTTATTGAATATTTAGAATATTTGTAGAAGCATTTTTTAGAATTCCAGATGAACAAATATGATTTATAATGTGATATTTTACTATGTGAGAAATATTATCTTTTCCTATGATTTTAGTTTGAATATTTATTTATTTTAAAAATAGAAAAAATATTATTTA
>CAZCCA010000075.1:1920-3440 GCA_964497215.1 uncultured Candidatus Peribacteria bacterium
ATTTTCTTTTTTTCTTTTTTTGTGTAGAATAACCAAAATTTTAAATATTAATTAGTGAAAAATGGCAAAACCAAATGAAACAGTTATAGGTTTTAAAAATGTTGATTTTAGTTATGATATTAGAAAGCCTATTTTAGATGAGGTAAATTTTAATATCAGAAAATGATCAAAAATTACTTTGATGGGACAAAATTGAGCTTGAAAATCTACTATTTTTAAGCTTATTAATGGTAACTTAGAAAAAACTTGATGAGTAATAAATATTGATCCAAAACTTACTATATCAACATGATTTCAAGTTGTATTACCAGAAGATAAAGAATTATCAGTTAGAGAATTTTTTATAAAATATGCTCCAAAAGATAATGAGGTAAACATAGATAAACAAATAGCAGATATTTTAAATGTAATAAATTTAAAAGTAAAAGATTATAATAAAAAAATATCATCTTTTTCATGAGGGCAACAAGCTAGATTATTATTAGCTGCTGCATTAATTCAAGAACCAGATATTTTATTATTAGATGAACCAACAAATAATTTAGATACTGATTGAATTTGGCATCTAACAGAGTTTTTACAAAATTATAAAAATACAGTTTTGGTTATTTCGCATGATGCAGAATTTTTAAATAGTTTTACAACTTGAGTACTTTATCTTGATGTACATACAAAACAAATAGAACAATTTGTTTGAGATTATCATGATGTTGTTGAAAAGATAAAGAAAAATATGGAGAAACAAAATATGGAAAATGCTAGACTTAGAAAAGAAGCTATTGCAAAAAAAGAAAAGGCAAATGAATTTGCTCATAAATGAGGTAAACTTAGAGCTGTAGCAAAAAAAATGAGGGAAGCCGCAGCAGAAATGGAAGATGAAATGGAAGATGTTAGAAAAGAAGATAAAACTATCAGAGATTTTACTATTCCAATGCAAGAAAATATAGGTTGAGTATTACTTGATATTCATTCAGTACATGTTATAGAAAATGATGAAGTTACAGTTAGAAATGTTGATATGCAAATTAGAAAAGATGATCATATGCAACTTGCTTGACCAAATGGTATTTGAAAATCTACATTACTTGAAAAAATTGTAAATTGAGATGAAGATGGAGTGACTCTTAATCCAGATGTAAAAATAGGGTATTATAGACAAGATTTTTCAAATTTAGATTTTAATCAAACAGTTTATGATTGTCTAAGAGAAGCAGCTTGAGAAGAAATGTGAGAACAAGAACTTAGATCAACTGCTGCTGGTTTTCTTATTACATGAGATTTAATGAAAACTGAAATTTGATATCTTTCAGAAGGTCAAAAATGACTTGTAGCATTTTGTAGAATAGTATTTTTGAAACCAGGTTTAATAATTCTTGATGAGCCAACTAATCATATAAATTTTAGACATATTCCTGTTATTGCTAAAGCACTTGATGAATATAAAGGTGGTATGATACTTGTTTCACATGTAAATGAGTTTGTATGGCAAATAAGAATAGATCAATATTTGGATTTATAAA
>CAZCCA010000076.1:0-3354 GCA_964497215.1 uncultured Candidatus Peribacteria bacterium
ATTTTTTATTAAATCTTCTTTTTCCTGTCTTGTTAATTTTTTTATTTTACTCTCTTCTATACAAGCCTCTGATCTAGATCTAAATTTTGATTTATATATAATTTTAACAGGTTGTCTTACTCTTGTATATTTTGCTCATCATACTATTTCTCAATTATGCTGTCTAAGTCTCCTAGCTAAATCTGTAGTAACTCATGTATAATATGTATTATCAGAGCATAATAAAATATATACAAACCACATAATTATTCAGTTATTAAATCATTAGTTGGAACATAAAAATCAAGTTTATCAGCTCAAATTTTTCAAATAATATATTCAATTAAATCTTGCTTTTTAACTTCTTCTTGAGTTCATAAAACAGTATCTTTAACTTGAAATATACCATTTCTAGCCTCCATCAATCAAACTAAAACAATATATTTTGCATTTGATCTATTAGCTTTAAGCATTTGTTCTTTCATAGAAGGAGTTCATAAAGCCACAACTGTATTTATACCTGCTCTTCTTGCATCTAATGACAAAGGTAAAACTAATGATTTAGCTTCATCTCATAATTGTACAAAAAATAAATCAATTTCATCCTTATTTTTTAATTTTATATTTCTTTCCTTCAACATATTTATAAGTACATTTGCATTAGTATAAAATCATGTTGCAGGAATATCTTTTGAATTTCAAATCTTAGTTGCTAATTTATTATACCTTGCTCATCAACATATTTTTTCTCAATTATTTCATTTAAATTCCCATATAGAATTAGTAAAATAATCCTTTTTAGAAACTAATTTATGATCTTCAATATAAGGAATTTCTAAGATATCTAAATACTCTTTAAATTTTGCATAATGAACTTTACTATCCTTTTTTAAAAATTTAATTATACTAGGTGCTTGTTCTGCTATTATTTGTTCATCTTCATCATCAGACAACAAAAGCTCCATAGGATTTTTTTCTAATAATTCAATAGATTTTTCTGTTAATATATGTTTTTTATTTTCATAAAAACTTTGTAATTCCTCTGAATATTTTATTTTTTCTTTTTCTACACCATTAGAATTTATACTTATTTTAAAACTATCTTTTAATCAAATTTGATTTAAAACACTATATGTAATATATATAGATATAGCATCTAAAATAGGATCATTAACTCATATAATTTCAGCTCAAATTCTCTCTATTTGTTTTCATTGTTCAAAAAAATGATCCATATAATAATAATATACAGGTTGAATCTCTTCTGAAATATTATTATTTATATAAGCAGACATTATTCATTTTTCTGCACTTTCTCTAAATTTTCAATCTTCTAATATATCAGTTGAAATTCTTCTAAATCAATTTTTTCTAAACTCATGACGAAAAACTTTTTTCAAAAAAGTTAAGTATTTATGATCATCAGGAAAAATATCATTTGTAGTTATTTTTTTTTCTTCTTTTTCTCTCTTTTCAAACATATATTTTTTATTGAATTGTTAATAATATTTTAGATATTAATTATATAATATTTTATAAAAAAATAAAAGTTTTTTTTACTTTTTTTATTATAAATATATTATAAAGACATAATAAAATAATCTAATATTTTTAATTTATAAAAAACATAAATGATACAAGAATTAAACAAAGAATTATTAATATATCTAAACTCACTAACTAATTTTGAAATAGTACAAAAAATAACTGTATTTTTTGCTGATAGTCCAATATTTTTTTTACCTATTTTTTTATTATGATACTGGATTTATTATACATACAAAAAGGATAATACAGTTATTTTAGAAAATAATTTAACTAAAAATTTATTAGAGAAAGAGAACTTAATATATATTTTTTATTCAGTAGTTTTATGAATTATTATTAGTTTAATAATTCAACAACTAGTACATATTCAAAGACCAGAAACAGTATTAGAATGAGTATGAAAACTAATAATGAAACACTTGCCTGATGCATCATTTCCATCAGACCATGCAACAGTTTCAGTAGCCTTTCTAAGTAGTTTATTTTTTTATTGATATAAAAAAATATGATATATTTTCTTACCTTTTGTAATCTTAATGTTATTATCAAGAGTTATTTTATGAGTACATTGGCCATTTGATATAATAGCTTGAACTATAGTATGAATATTTTCAAGTTTTGTAGTATTTAAATATATTACAAAAATAAAATTTATAAATAAAATTAACAGATTTTTAATAAAAATAATGTGATTTATTAAATTATAATCAGAAACTTTACTTTTTTTCAAAAAAATATAATATAAATTAGATTATTATTAACTTGTATTAAATGAATCATTTACAAGAAAAAGAATGTATTGCTTTAACTTGAGGTTCTACATGATGACATGTATTTCCATTATTAGCAACTTTTAACTATCTACAAGAAGAAAATAAATATGATTTTATTTGGGTTTGAGAACAATGATGATTAGAAGAAGAAATTGCTAGAAAAAATAGAATAACATTTTTAGATATACCAGCTTGAAAAATCAGAAGATATTTTGATATAAAAAATTTTTATGAACCATTAAAAAATATTACTTGAATATTTTTTTGAATTTATTTCATTTTAAAATATAAAATAGATATAGTTTTTTCAAAATGATGATATGTAGCACTACCTTTATGTATTGCAGCATTTATTTTAAGAAAAAAAATTTATATTCATGAATCTGATACTATATCAGGTATAGCAAATAAAATTATATGAAAAATAGCAACAAAAGTATTCTATACTTTTCCAAATGATAATGATAATAATCCTAAACATATTATTAGCTGACAAATACTAAATCCAGAATTAATAGACTGATTAACAGATTTAAACATAACTGAAAATCCAAATCTTAATGTTATAGTAATAGCTTGAAGTCAATGATCTACAACTATTTTTGAATCATTATTAAAGATATTACCAGATTTATGAGATATAAATTTTCAAGTAGTACTATGAGAAAAAAATATGCACTTTAGAGAAAAATTTAAAAAATTTCCAAATGTATTATCTCATGATTTTTTAACACAAAAAAGATTAGGTGTAATACTAAAACAAACTGATATAGCAATAACTAGATGATGAGCTACTACTTTATGGGAATTAAATATGTTTTGAATTCATTCAATAATAATACCACTTACAAATAGTGCATGAGATCATCAAAATAAAAATGCTACTTATTTTCATGAAAAATTTTGAAGTGATATACTAGATGAAAATAATCAACTTGAAGTAACTCTATTTAGAAAATTACAAGCATATAAAGATTTAAGAAAATCATGATTAAATCTAGATTGATTTTTTAAACCACTACAAATTATAGAAAAAGAAATACAAAAATAAAAG
>CAZCCA010000077.1:0-3353 GCA_964497215.1 uncultured Candidatus Peribacteria bacterium
TTGACTAAATGAAACAGTTGTAAAAAATTCTGAGATGATTGTTTTTTTGAACATTATTTTTTATTTAAAATTATTTGTTTTATATGTTTTTTTATGTCTTTTATTTTGTATTTTATTATATTTTTATTATGAATATTTTTTAATGAGTAAAATATTCATTTCCTTATTTTTTGTAGATGTGAGAGATTATTAGCATTTATTATAAATATAATTCATAATATTACTATAATCCATCATATAGCTGCTGATAAAGGAATCGGTAGTATTATTAAAAATAATCATATAATTATCAATAATAACATTATAAAAAAACGTATAATAAAAGGAATTTTGTATTTTCTTATTTTATTAAATATTTTATGCTCCATTATTATTATTAATTATTAATTACTATTATTATTATTATTATTATTATTATTATTATTTTAGTTTATTTAAATATTTTTTTGCATTTCTTCATTCAAATAATATAACTGATTTATTTTTGATATTATCAAAATTTGTAATTATATTTTTTTCTTTGAATCCTCAGTCAATTAATCACTCTATAAAAGCATCTTTATAATTTATTCAGCAATAAAATACTTTATCTATTTTTTTATCTTCTGCTATATATTTTCAAATTGTTTTATGAATAACTTTTGCTTGTTTTCATAATTCTAAAATATCATCAATTACAAGTATTTTATCTCATTCATAACTATTTAAAATATCAATTCATGCATATAATCAATCTTCTGATAAATTGTATGTATCATTTATTAATATAGTTTGTCATTTTTTAATTATGTTTAGTGTATCTTTAGGGTTTTTCACTTTTATAATGTATTGTTTTAGTTCTTTTGTTTTTAATCATAAATCATAACATAATGCTAATACTCATGTTAAGTTTAATATATTATGTTCTCAAAGTAGTTTTGTTTCAAATTTTGTTTTGAGGTTTTTATAATGAAATTCAAATTCTGTGATTCAATCTTTTATATTTATTATTTTATAAAATGCATCTGCTCACTCAATATTTCAATACTTAACTAATTCTGTTTTTTTATTAAATTTAATTTCTCTTATAAAATGGTTATTCCAATTAATATAAAGTTTTCATTTATTTTTTATAACACTATTTTGAATTTCACTTTTTCATGTTTTAATATTATTTTGTGATCAAAATAAAGCTATATGTTGATTTCATACTGCAGTTAAAAATCCATATTTGTGATTTACTATTTTTCAAAGTAAATCAATTTCTCATATTTTATATGCTCACATTTCTGCTACAAAATATTTATAACTATTTTGTAATTTATTTATTATTAGACTTGAAACTCAAAGCTCAGTATTAATATTTTCTGGAGTTTTCAAAGTTTTTCAATCTTGTGAAAGTATAGTTGATAAATACTCTTTTATAGATGATTTTCAATAACTTCATGTTATTCATATCTTAATTGGTTTTGAAAATTTATTTGATTTATTAATAGCTTTTTTTATTAATTTATTTTTTTTATGTTTTACTAGAGGAAAACTTAAAAAATTATAAAAAAATATAATTAAAGGCATTGCTAAAAATGTTCCTAAAATATATAAATAAGTAAAATTCCAAAGATTAAATTTATATAATATATATAAATCTATAATTAATCAAATACTAAATAAAAATAGTAATATAATAAGTCTAGTAGTAAATTTTGGTTTTAAAATTCTTTTTCTTACAATTTTTCAAATAACAAAAATATTTAAAAAAATAAGATAATAAAAAAATATATTATATGATAAGCCCCAAAATGCAGTTGTATAAATATTTTTAGTTATTGGAAGATACCAAATAGCACAATAATACAAAAATAAAAATATTTCTGTAACAGAAAAAATATTAAACAAAGCAGATTGTCCTTGTTTAGTTCATATATATTCTTTAAATCTATCCCATCTATATTCTTTCAACTGAATAGTATAAAGCCAAAAAAGCAATTTATTTAGCATAGGTAAAAAAGCTAAAATAAAAAGCAATATATAATTAAAAGGTTCTCAAATTATTAAGTTTTGCATAAAAAAATTAAATATTATCTAAAAAAGTTTTAACTAATCTATTAGGATTTTTTAAGTGTATTCAATGAGTTTCATTATCTAAAATTATCATTTTTGAATTTTTTATATTATTTCTCATAAAATTTCAATCACTAATAGGTGTATATGTATCATTTTCTCACCATATTAATAAAGTATTATTTTTTATGTTTTTAATTTCATTTTGTAAATCTGAAGATATCATATTTAGATATGTTTGTTTTAAATTTGGAGTTTTCTCAGCATTTAAATAATCTTGTCATCAAATAAGTTTATAAAAAAATATTCTTATTTTTTTAAATATAAATAGTTTTTTTAGAAATTTAAAATGCTTAACTATTTTATTTAATATTTTTCTTTTAAAGCTTCTTTTTTTATCATTTCTAATTCATGCTGAATTATTTAAAACTAGTCTTGATATATCAATTTTTCATCTATTTGCAATTTTTATAGCAATTGCTCATCAATTACTATGTCACCAAAGAATTATATTTTTTAGTTTTAATTTTTTTATAAATTCTTCTATTACTATTGCATACTCATCTAAATCAAATACTTTGTTTAGTTTTGTTTTTCAAAATCAAGGCAAATCAGGAATTATTACATTGAATCATGATTGTAATAAAATTTCTCAGACTGCTAACCAACTTTGACTACTACCTCACCATCAATGTAAAATGATTATTGTTTGAGAATTTTCAGAATATATAAAATCTTCATAATTTATTTCTAAATTAGTTTCTTTTATTGTGTTAATCGTTTCTTTTCACATAAAAAAATAAGATTTAATTAATTACATCTTATTTTAGTTAAAATATATTTATATTCAAATTATTTTATGCTTTTCTAACTGGAGCAATTCTAATATTCATTTTTTTAGTTCATTTTCAAGAAAAAGCTATTTCTGCTAATTCTCAATTTAATGATAATATTATTCAATTTCAAAATTTTGGATGACTTACTTTATCTCATCTAGTAAATTGTGACACATCATTATTTGCTTGAGTTTTTATCTTTGGTTTAGAATTAAATCATCAAGTATTACTTCAAAAACTAAATCATTCACTACTTCATGATAAATTTCAGTTATTAAAAATATTTCAATTTCAAGAATTTGTAAATTCAGACATATCATAATATATTATATGATCTTTTGGAATTTCTTTTAAAAATCTTGATTCTGGATTTCTTACATAATCTCAAAAATTAAATCTTTCTTTTGCTCTACTAATGTATAATTCTTCCCTAGCTCTTGTCATAGCAACATACATAAGTCTTCTTTCTTCTTCTAA
>CAZCCA010000078.1:0-3116 GCA_964497215.1 uncultured Candidatus Peribacteria bacterium
TTTAGCTTTTACTGGAGCCACTTCTTTTAATTGTTCTATTTCTTCTTTTTTTTCTTCATATAATTTTTCTAAATTATCAGATGCTTCTACTAAAAACTCTTTTCACTTAATTTTTAATTCATCTGCTATTTTTAATCATTCTTTTTTATAAATATCAACAATTTTTAATAAATCTTCTTTCTTTTCTTTTAAAAGCTTTTTATTTTTATCTGTAAGAACTTGTTTTTTTAATTCATTTATCAAATTTGTATGAGTATCTACAAAATTATCAAGCATAACCTTGAAATCACCTTCTCATTCTGCCCTAGATTTTTTTAATTCATTTTTTAATTCTCATGGTTTCTTTTTTGAAAATAAAGATGCAACTATTCAACCTGCAACATATCCTGCTGCCAATAAAAAAATATTTTTCTTAGACATATTATTATATTTAAAAATTAACTAAAATACTATAGAGTAAAAAGTCAAAGACTTTTTAACATAAATTAGTATTAGAAACTTTGTCCTAACCCTTTTTATGATATAATTATTATATAGAAATTTTATATTCTTACAAATAATTTTAAAGTATGTCGTACAATAATTTCTCAGATTGATATAAAAAAGCACTAGTAAATGCCGAAAATAATATAAAAGAAATAGGGTTAAAAGATTTATGAGTAGAAGATATTTTTATTCAAATAATAAAAAATTCTACATGATGAATAAAAGAAATTTTTAATTTATACTGAATTAATGAAAAATTAACTTTAGAAATAATAAATAAATGAATTTTTAATGAAACTTATGAAAAAAGAAAATGAGTTTATTCATGAATGAATTCTAGATTAAAAAATACTATATTATGAAGTGTAAAAATTGCAGCTAGTTTTTCTAAACCAAAAGCTTCAATTGAAGATTTTTTATTATCTATGATAAAAAATGATTCATGGATTACAAGTTTTCTTGATTATATATGAATTACACCAAGTGATATTGAAAAAAATTTAACTGAGTTAAATAAAGCATGAATTATAGATTGAATATCAAATATAAATAATTCAAATATACAATTAGAATGAGAAGATTGAATAAATAAATTATTATGAACCCTAACTCAAAATCTATTCTGAGCTTGATGAATACCTTCAGAAGACAATGAAACAACACCATTTGATATGAATAATCCTCAGAAAAAAACTAAAAATGACTCAACTACTCCTGCTCTAGATTTTTTTACTACAAATTTATCCAGAGAAGCTGAAGAATGAAAAATAGAAAATATCATCTGAAGAGATAATGAAATAAAAAGATTAATAGCAATATTAAATAGAAAAACTAAAAATAATCCTGTATTAGTATGAGAACCATGAGTTGGTAAAACTGCTATTACTGAATGATTAGCATTAAAAATAAAAGAGTGAAAAGTTCCTTTTTCAATGAAAGATAAAAAAGTTTTATCACTTGATATGTCATCTCTTGTTGCTTGAACAAAATATAGATGAGAATTTGAAGCAAGAATAAAACAAGTTATAGAAGAGGCCTCAAAAGTAGAAAATGAAATAATCCTTTTTATAGATGAAATTCATACTATGATTTGAGCATGATGAACAGAATGAACACTTGATGCATCAAATATTCTAAAACCAGCAATGGGTAGATGAAAAATAAGAGTTATATGAGCAACTACAAATAATGAATATAAAAAATATATAGAAAAAGATTCTGCTCTTGAAAGAAGATTTCAAAAAATAATTGTTGATGAGCCTAGTAAATCCGATACATTAAAAATAATTAATTGATTAAAAGATTGATTTGAAAATTATCATAATCTAAATATATCTGATGATGCAGTTAAAGCAGCAGTTGAATTATCAATAAGATATGTTACAGACAAAAACCTTCCAGATAAAGCAATAGACTTAATTGATGAAGCCTGTAGTATAAAATCTATGAAATATAATTTTGATGAAAGTTGAATAAAAAAAATAAAAGAAAAAATAGCAAAAATTAATAAAAATATTGAATTAGCTGTTATAGCTCAAGAATATAAAAAAGCTTCAAAATTAAAAGAAGATCAATTAAAATTAGAAAAAGAAATAGCAGATTTAAAAGATAAATTTACTATTCCAAAAAAAGAAAGAATGACTGTTAGAGATGAAGATGTACAAAAAATATTAAGTATTTCTACAGGTATTCCAGTATCTAGTCTTAGTAAAGATCAAATATATAGACTTAAACAATTACCTATATCTATTAAAAAAGAAATAATTTGACAAGATGAAGCAATTTCGGCAATTGTTAAATCAATAACAAGAAATAAAACCTGAATATGAGATCCAAATAGACCTTTATGAAGTTTCTTATTTTTATGACCAACTTGAGTATGAAAAACTGAACTTGTAAAAGTATTAACAAAACATTTTTATGATGATAAAGATGCCTTAATAAAAATAGATATGAGTGAATTTTCAGATAAAACTTCTGTGAATAAGCTTATTTGATCATCAGCTTGATATGTATGATATGAAGAATGATGAATGCTTACTGAAAAAGTTAAAAAAAAACCATATTCAGTTATATTATTTGATGAAATAGAAAAATGAAATTTTGAAGTTTATAATTTATTACTACAAATACTTGAAGAATGAATATTAACAGATAATAAATGAAAAAAAATAAATTTCAAAAATACAGTTATCATAATGACATCAAACATATGACAAGAAGAATTCTCTGAAAAAGCTGAAAGTATTTGATTTGATGTATTAGAAAGTGAAGAAGAAAATATTTTAGAAGATTATGAAAAAGCTGCTAATAATATAAAAAGTAATCTAACTGATTATTTTTCTCCTGAATTCATTAATAGAATTGATAAATTAATCGTATTTAAACCTCTTGATAAAAATAAAATTAAAAAAATAGTAAAAATATGATTAGAAAGCTTAAAAAATAGATTAGAACAAAAATGATTAAAACTAAACTATACTACAAAAGCTCTAAATTTTATAACAAAAACTGTTTACAATCCAACATTTTGAGCAAGAGAAGTAAGAAGGTATTTAATAGATAATATAGAAGATATTATAGCTGAAATGATTATAAATAATGCAACAAAAAAAGAATTTAATATAGAT
>CAZCCA010000079.1:0-3106 GCA_964497215.1 uncultured Candidatus Peribacteria bacterium
AGAAAAATCTAAATAAAAGTTTTTAACAAAAATATATAACAAGTTTTAAACAAAATTAATTATTAACATAAAAGTATATTAATAAGTTTACTTTTATGTTTTTTTTTATAACCTTAGCTTAGATTTATTTGTTAATATTTATTTAATATATGTTAAGAGTACCTCCTCATGCATTAGAAGCTGAACAATCAGTTATATGAAGTATTTTAATTGATAAAGATTGCTTTATTACTATTTGAGATATGTTAAAACATGAGGATTTTTATTCTGATGTAAATTCTACAATTTTTGAAATTATTTATGATTTATATAAATTAAATAAACCTATTGACTTAATTACTGTAAAGGAAAAATTAGAGGATAAAAAACTTTTAGATAAAGTATGATGAATTACTTATTTAACTGAATTAACTGAAATAGTACCTACTACTGCAAATATTTTTGAGTATGCACAAATAGTAAAAAACAAATCTATTTTAAGATGATTATTAAAATGTTGAAATGAAATATTATCTTATTGATATGATGAAGATAAGCCTATAAATGAATTATTAGAAAAAACAGAAAAAGCAGTATTTAATGTAACTCAGGTTTTTATACAAAATAAACTTGTTCATATCAATGATATATTGACACAAAGATACGAAGAATTTGCAGAAATTCATGAAAATCCAGAAGCTATAAAAGCCCATAGATTACAATTATGATTTACTGATTTAGATAGTAAAACATGATGATTAAAATGATGAGATTTAATTGTATTAGCAGCAAGACCTGCAATGTGAAAAACAGCATTTGCTCTTAATTTAGCACAAAATGTATGATTATCATGAAAAAATGTAGCAGTATTTTCACTTGAAATGAGTAAAGAGCAATTAACTGATAGAATGATAGCATCAGCTATGGAAATAAATAGTTGGAAACTAGCTAAATGAGAGTTAGAAGATCATGAATTTGCAAAAATATGAGAAGCTATGGAAAAACTTTCTGAAGCTAATATTTATATTGATGACTCAGCATGATGAAGTTTAACTGATTTAAAATCAAAATGTAGAAGATTAAAAGTAGAGTCATGATTAGATTTAATTATTATCGATTATTTACAATTAATGAGTAATTGAAATTCATTTAATAGGGTTCAAGAAATTTCTGAAATTTCAAGATGACTTAAACAGTTAGCAAGGGAGTTAAATGTACCATTAATAGCCTTATCTCAATTATCAAGAGCTGTTGAATCTAGGCCTGATAAACGTCCAATAATGTCAGATTTAAGAGAATCATGAGCAATTGAACAAGATGCTGATATGATTTTGATGATGTATAGAGAAGAATATTATGATGAATTTACTGAAAAAAAATGAATAACAGAAATATTTATGAGAAAAAATAGATCATGACCTATTTGAACTATTGAATTAATGTTTCAAAAAAATAATCAAAAATTTGTACAAATTGAAAAAAATATACATGAACCTGAATGATATTAAAAAAGAAGAAATTTACATTTCTTCTTTTTCTGTTATTTCACCTAAACTAGGTCTTTTATTTAAATCATCTTTAAATTCTTCTTTTATATTTGATATTATATTTTTTGTATTTTCAAAACTATCAGTTGTTACTAATCTTTTTCTATATTTTTTAACTCATGGAAAATTTTTAAGATATTGAACAAGGTGTTTTCTTATTTCTAGATTTCATTTATGTTCTCATTTTGTTTCTACTAGTTTTAATGCATGGAATTCCATTTGTTCAAGTATTTCGTTTAATGTTGGATGTTGCTCTCATGGTAAAAAACACCATGGATTTCAAAAACTTCATCTTCAAATCATAAATCAATCTAGATTTTTAACTTTTTTCATTCAGTCATCATAATTTAATATATCTCAGTTACAAATAACAGGTATATTTAAATGTTTTTTTAATTCATAAATTGGTTCTAAATTTGCATCTCATGTATATGCTTGTTTAGCAGTTCTTCAATGAACTGTTAATAAGCTACATCATGCTTTTTCTAATCATTTTGCAAAATTTATAAGATCTTGTCATCAATCAAAGCTTAATCTAGTTTTAACTGATATAGGTAAATCAGTAGCTTCATTCATTTTTCTAATTATTTCAAATGCAGTTTCTTCATTAATAAGTAATGAACTTCAATGTCAGCTTCTAACTACTTTCTTTGCTGGACATCACATATTTACATCAATTCATACTATATTGTATTTAGGATTAGATATTATTTTAGCTGCTTTTGCAAACATTTCTGGATCTTTTCAAAAAATTTGAATTACAAGAGGATCTTCAGATTTCTCATGAGGTAAAACTGAATCAGCTAAAAATTT
Source organism: uncultured Candidatus Peribacteria bacterium (assembly GCA_964497215.1). Lineage (GTDB taxonomy): Bacteria > Patescibacteriota > Gracilibacteria > BD1-5 > UBA6164 > UBA6164. Next base: position 2,340 of record CAZCCA010000079.1, read on the forward strand.
TGAATATACAAGTCAATCTGCACTATAAAATTCTGATACTAAAAATATATCAGGAGCTATTCTTTTCACTGCCTGTCTATATGCACTATCTCAATATCAATCCATAGGTGCTAAAAATATAAGTTTTCATTTTTTATCAATTTGTTTTTTCCAAAAATCTTTCATTTTTTTATTTATAATAAATATTTTGATTATTTTATATAAAATAATTGCAATATCAATTATTTATATGATATAATATTTTTAAGTTTAAAAATTAAAATTTTTTTATGAATTTAACAAGTATTTTAGCTGAAAAAAAAGAAAATAGCTTAAAATTAAAAAAAACATTATGAATTTTGTTAAAATTTAAACCTTTATGATTAATTATACTTTCAAATGAAGATTTAACTCATAGTCTAGTAAAATGATTAAAATCTCTACCTGCTTGATTTGTAATTTATCTTGAATGAATAAAAACAGAAATATTATCAAAAAATGTAGTAATAACATGAAGTTTGGAAAGTGAATTATTATCCTGATTTGATTTTATTGTTACTGATAACAAGTTTGACAATATTGATATGTATATAAGTTTATGAATTACTCCTATTGTTAATAGAGATAATATTTTTGTAAATTGATTATTAGAGGAATTTAATCCTATACAAAATACTTGAAATTCATTTTTTTATGAAAAAGATAATAAATGGGATATTTTTTATACAATTGTTAGATATATGGAAAATTATAAATTTCCATTTGATAATAAAAATTTAGTAAAAAAT
>CAZCCA010000080.1:0-3066 GCA_964497215.1 uncultured Candidatus Peribacteria bacterium
AACGTTAAAAAACTATGATTCACAACCTATGCAAGAAATTTTTCTTGATAATTCTTGTGCTGCTGATTTTGAATGTTGATAATAAAGAGATTTAATGCCTTGTTTCCAAGCATCCATATATAGAGCATTAATATCTTTTGCTGATGTATCTGGATGAATCATTAAATTTAATGATTGAGCTTGATCAATATATTTTTGTCTATCAGATGCTTGATCAATAATTGCATATTGATTAATTTCAGAAAAAGTTTTAAATACTAATTTTTCTTGTGTAGATAAAAAGTCTAAATGAGAAATAGAACCATCTCTATCTCTAATACTTGCCCAAATTTCTCTAGTATTTTTCCCTTTTTTTTCTAATAATACTTCAAGCTCTTTATTTTTAATTGTCACTTTCATTTTTGCCAAATCTTTAACATAAATATTTGACCAAATAGGTTCTATACTTTGAGAAACTTGACCTAAAATAAATGCTGAAGAAGTAGTAGGAGCAATAGTATTTAATGTTGTATTTCTTCTTCCATATCATTTTAAATGAATAGGTTCTCCATAATCTTTAGCTAAATTTTCAGATGCTTTATATGATTTTTCTTGAATAAGTTTAAAAATTTCTTTATTCAATTTAACAGCCTCTGGAGATTCAAATGCAATCATTTTTGATTGTAAATATGAATGATAACCTAAAGCTCATAAACCTAAAGCTCTATGATTTTTAGCAAAATTATAAGATTTTTCCATAAAAGTAAATGCCATTTTAGCATCATTTTTTCAAGAATCTCTTATTTTTTCAATTTTTGTTATGAATTCTTCCATAACAGCATCAAGGAAATATATCATAGTTTCTACAGCATCTGTATTTTTCCATTCATCATATTTTGCAATATTCATAGAACTTAAACAACATACAAAAGATTCATTATTATTAGAAGGTAGCATTATTTCAGTACAAAGATTACTTGCATGAATTTTCATTTTTTTATCTTTATATACATCAACAGTATTATTATTTACATTATCTGAAAATAATATATATGGATAACCCATTTCACCTCTAGATTGAATTACTTTTGCCCAAATAGCTCTTTTTTCAGTATCTCAATTTTTCATTTCTTCTAACCATTTATTTCAAACAGTTACTCAAGTAGTAATTCTTTGAATTGGATTTCATTCTTTTCATATTTCTAAAAATTCTTCAATATCTTTGTGTTCTAAAGGTAAATATGCAGCAAAACTTCATCTTCTTACTGCTCATTGAGAAATAATATCTATATTTTTATCAAAAAGTTGCATAAAGTGAACACTTCAAGAAGAGGTACCATTATCTTTAATTATAGAACCTCTAGGTCTAATATCTCAAAAATAAGCAGAAGTACCTCAACCATATTTACTCATCATACCAACTTCAGATGTAGTATATAATATATCTGCCATATTATCATCTATATAAGAACCAAAACATGAAATAGGTAAACCTCTATCATTACCAAAATTTGACCATATTGGTGAAGAAAAACTATAAAATCATTTTGAAGCATAATTATATAATTTATCAGAAAAACCATCTTTTTTTAAAATTTTTTCTGCTGTATCAGCCATAAATTTAATTCTTTCTTCTGGTGTTTGACCATTTATTAAATATCAGTTATCAAGAAATTTTCTTGCATTTTCATTAAGCCATTCCATATTTTGGTATTTTTATTATTTTATTAAAATAGGTCATCAGAAGTAATTGATTTACTTCTTTTATTATAATTTATAGATCTTTTTACAAAAAAATCTCAATGTTTAGTAGACATTATTTCATCATCAAACCAATCAGTTTGTTCTAAAAGTTTTTCATCTGTTTCAAATATTTTTTCTAATCCTATAGATTCTAAAGAATTATTAAATCTATTTTTTATAAATTCTTTAACTACATTTTTTGGTAGAAAATCTAATTCTCATTTTTCAAAAATCCAATCTATTATTTTTGATTCAGACTCATAAGCTTCTATACAAGATTTTTTTACCATATTATTATGATGGTCATCAAACCATTCAGGGTTTTCTTCTTTTATGATATTGATTAATTCTATACCAAAAAGTCCATGAATTTGCTCTTCTTTTGAGGTAGCTTCTACAACATTTGAAATACCTTTAAAAATATTCTTATGTTTATTGAAAGCCATAATTATCAAAAATTGTGAAAAAAGAGAAACATGTTCTATAAAAAGAGAAAATAATAATATTGATTGAGAATATTCTCTATTACTTTCGCTTTTTACATTTTTAACTGCTTTTTGAAGATAATTAACTCTTTCATCAATTACAGGAATATCTTTTATTCTTTCAAAATCTGCATTTAATCATAATACTTCAAGTAAGTGAGAATAAGCATCCATATGTCTAACTTCTGATTCTGCAAAAGTTTGACCAACTGAGCCAATTTCTGGTTTTGGAAGTTTTTTATAAATATCTCCCCAAAATGTTTTAACTGAAACTTCTATTTGAGCAATTGCAAGCATAGAATTTTGTATAGCATTTCTTTCTTCAGGATTAATGTTTATTTTAAAATCTTGTATATCAGATGTAAAAGAGAACTCTGTATGAAGCCAATAAGAATGCCTAATAGCATCTACATATTCTAAAATCTCAGGATATTCATAAGGTTTTAAATTAACTCTTTCTTTAAAAATACTTCTTTTTCTTCATTCAATTTGCTGTTGTCTATAAATAATATATTCTTTTGCAACATCAAACAATCCTCATCTCATAAGTTCAAGTTCTACAATATCTTGTACATCTTCAACTTCAGGAATAAAACCATTATGTGAATTAATAAATTTTTTTAATTTTTTATCAACTTTTTTTGCTATTTTTTCAGCATCTTCTAATTTTGTATAATTAATAGATATCATTCATTTTTGAATAGCTAAAGTTATTTTTGACATTTCATATGCCACTAATTCTCATGTTCTTTTTTTAATTTGTTTTATATTCATTTTTCAAAATTTATTTAAAAATGTAATTTTACTAAATTCTTTAGTACAAAATATACTATATTCATTTTTTTATTTTTTGCTAAAA
>CAZCCA010000081.1:0-3051 GCA_964497215.1 uncultured Candidatus Peribacteria bacterium
CTTCATTCATGTAATTTTTTATTTAATTGTTCTAAAATTATTTTATATTTTTTTATTTTGTTAAATTTTTCATTAAAATCAAAATTTGAATTATTATTTAAATTATTTAGTAGCTGTTTATAATAATGTATTTTTAAAACATCACATTGCTTTATAAACTCATTTCTAATTGTAAGTTCATTTAATGTATTATTATTTAATAAATTTTTTACATAATCATTATTTAAATTTACAGTATTATTTATAATATCTTTATATAGCTCTTTATTTGATATAAAATATTTAGCTTCTAAAATAACTTTGGATAGTTTTTTAAATTCATAATTTTTTAGTATTGTTTTTATAATTAATAATTCTGCAATATTATCACTAGAACTATTTTTGTTAATCATATTTAATTTGTTATTTACATTGTCATTTTTAATAGGAGTATTAAATGACTTCGTTTTTTTATCTGTTGCTTGTATATTAGTACTTTGTGAGTTTGAATTATTTGGTTTTAATTTGATATTTTTAATACTTTTTTGTATATTATTTATATTAACATTTGTCCCTATCCTATTTTGTAGATAATTTAAAGCTAATGATTTTATTAAAGTATCAAGTGTATTTATAAACTCTATTGTATTTATAATAATATCTTGCTGTTCTTGTAATGATGATGTTTTATATAAAGATATATAATCATCAATAATATACTCTAAAGCAGGTTTTCTATTTAAAACGTAGTCATTTAATAGCTTAATTTCATTATTGTTTATTAAATCAGCTGGATCTTGCTTTTCTTTAAAAGTAATTATATATGTTTTTATATTATTGTTTATTAGCAATATTGATGATTTTAATGCTGCTTTCTTACCTGCATTATCCCCATCAAATGCAAGTAATACTTCAACATCTAATTTTTTTAAAAAATTACAATGTTCAATAGTTAATGCTGTTCCTAAAGTTGCAATAGTATTTGTAAATCCTACTTGATGTAACAATATAACATCTAAATATCCTTCAACTATAATTACTTGTTGTTTTTTTCTAATACTATTTTTTGCATGGTTATATCCATAAAATATATTTGATTTCTCAAAATAAAAAGTTTTAGGGGTGTTAAGGTACTTCGTATTATGATTTGAAGTTGTTCTTCCTCCAAATCCTACTAAAATATTTTTATTGCTATATATAGGAAATAAGATTCTATTTATAAATACACAATATAATGAATTCTTACTTTCATTTAATGCTAATATACCAATATCAATTAACTCTTGTTTATTTAGATTAAAATATTTCTTATTAATATAATTATTAGTAGTTGATTGAGTATCTACATACCCTATTTCCCATTTAATTATAGATTCTTTAGATAATCCCCTTTTTTTTAAATAAATAACTTGAGAGCTATTTAAAGTATTATTTAGATTATTAATATAAAACTCTTTAAAATCATTTAATAGATTTATATGTTTATTAAATATCTCATTGTTTATATTATGATTGTTATTTTTTTCATAAACTAAAGGAATATTATATTTATCACTTAAATATTCTAAAGCTTCTTTATAATTTAACTTTTCATATTCCATAATAAATGTAATACTATCTCCCCCTGCTCCGCATCCAAAACAATGATATAGTTGTTTCTTTGGATTAATATTAAATGATGGAGTTTTTTCACTATGAAATGGACATAAAGCTTTATAGCTACTTCCACTTTTTTTTATATTTATAAAAGAAGATATTACATCTAATATATTTATATTATTTTTTAGGTTTAAAATTGAGGATTTTGTTATCAAACTATTACTTTAATATAACTACCATAATAATTAAAAATCACTAAATTTTGGAATCTGTGCTTTATCTTCTAATTCTTTTTTGCTATTACTAGGAAAGAGTTTTCTTTTTACACTATATTTATTTAATAAATCATATATTCCATAATTATCTTTTGAGAGCTTTATTATTCTATTTGAATTTTTAACAACATTACCATCTTTATCTTTTATATTAACAATTTCATATACAGTTCTTACTGTATCCACAAAAGCAGATGCTCCCCTACTTTGTGTTGTGTTTTTTGTACTATGATGAATAAATATAATTGTTTTATTTTCTTTATTGGCCCATGATGTAAATAATTGCATAAATCTTCTTGCATTTGAATTGTTATTTTCATCAGTACCATAAAAAGCTATTAATGGATCTAGTATAATTAAATCATAATTTTGAAGTTTTGCTTTAAAATTATAGAATAGGGGATTAACTTCAACTTTTCTTTGCTCATCATATAAAAATTGAATAGTAGGTGAATCTGAAATATCAATTTTTTCTTTTATATTATTATCATTATTTATATTTAATACATCATTGTATATTTTATTAAACCTATTTTTACTTATCTCTTTAGGATCTTCACTTAACCATAGAAATGCTTTTTTAATTTCTCCTTCTTGTATTGCTCTTATTGCTAGTTGTTGAATTAACCAACTTTTTCCAGTACCTCCAGGTGCTGTTATTAAAGATACTGTTCTTCTTGGTATTGGCAACCAATTTTTACAAATGAAATCAACTTTTTTATCTTCAATATCTTCTATATTTGAAATATCAAATAAAGTTGTATTATTTGAATTTATCATATCTTGAGTAATTTGGTTAACTTTAGATTGTATTTCTAATCCATTACTATTTGTTTGAAGTAGGGTACTTATATCTTTTGACAAAGATTGCATTTCTCTTTTAATACTGTAATCTTCTAATATCTCTAAGTAATCATCTATTTTTACTAAAAAACTTTTTGACATAATATATAATAAATCATTCTCAAATTCTTTATTTATTTTATTTCTTATTATATCAATATCTATTTTTATATTATTTTTATGTAAATCTAAAATTGTATTAATTATATTTTTATGTGAAGGCAAAAAGAAAAGTTTACTTTTTACATACGAACTTTTTTCCTTAAGCAGCATAGGTGTATTTATCAAACTTCCTATTACTGTTGCTTCTATATTAATATCATATGTTTTTGTGGTCATTTTCGTCTCTTTTTTT
>CAZCCA010000082.1:0-3029 GCA_964497215.1 uncultured Candidatus Peribacteria bacterium
TTTTAACTTGCAAATTATATAAAAAAATTAAAATATATAAAGTTTAATAACAATAAAAAAATGAATATATTTATAGATACAATTTCAGATACAGCAACTATTTTATTATTTGATAATAATAGAAACATAATAAATAAAATACAATGGATAGTAAAAGGTAATGAATCCTCTACTCTAATCCCTCAAATAGATAAATTACTAAAAACTAATAATATAGATTATAAAGATTTAGAAAATATTGTAGTAGTTAATGGCCCTGGTAGTTTTACCTGAGTTAGAACAACTGTTTTAGCAATAAATAGTATAAACTATATAATAAATAAAAATATAACAGCTATTAGTTATTTTGATTTATTTGATACATATCCTATAGTTAAAACATCATCAAAAAGAGATTGCTTTGTTCAAAAAAATAAAAATTCAAAAATAGAAATAATTCCAAATGATATACTAAAAGAACAAAATATAAGTATAGAAAAAATTGAAAAAGTAGATTATTTAAGTATAATAAAAAAAATAAAGCTAGATAATAAAAAACAAATTGAAGCTTTATATATCAAAAAACCAAATATTTCCTAAATAATAAAAATGCTACAAATTGAAAACCTAAGACCATGAGAAAAAGTTATAATGGTAGTTAAAAGACATTGGATAGTCTATGTAATACTATGTTTAGTTTTTTTATCATGAATATGATTTACAATTTTAAGTTATTATATATTTTGGGCTAATATTATAGTTCATTTAATAAATATAATATTTTGGATGTTTTTTTCTATATTATTATATATTAAATGGCTTGATCATGAACTTGATATGTATGCTATTACAAATAATAGAATTATATGAATAGAACAAATAGCTTTTTTAAATAGAGTTGTTACTGAATGTAATTTAGGTCAAGTTCAAGAAGTAAATTCTAGAACAAAATGATTATTTGCAAATATGTTAAATTATTGAACTCTTACTATATTAACCGCATGAAATGCAACAAATATGGTTATGGATTTTGCTCCAAACTCTATGCAAGAAGCTAGAAAAATACTTAATATAGTTGATGATTATAGAGATAAAAATTGAAAAACTGAAATTACTGAAAAAATTGAAGAAGAAAAAAATAGTAATACTAAGTAAAATAATTTAAATGAAAGAATTAAATCTAGAAGACATATTAGCTAATACCAGTGATTTAACAGAAGAAAAAAAAGTATGATATGTTGCAATAATTGGTAGACCAAATGCTGGAAAATCAACTTTTGTAAATTCTCTAATATGAGAAAAAATATCAATAACTACAAATGTTCCTCAAACAACTAGAAAAAGAGTTTTAGCTATTTATAATGATAAAGAATCTCAAATAATATTTTTTGATACACCTTGAATACATAAATCAGAAAAAAAGTTTAATGAACAAATAAATAATGTAGCAATATCAAGTTTTAAAGATGCTGAAGTAATACTATACTTTATTGATTCTAGTAGACAATGATGAGAAGAAGAAAAATATATAAAACAAATACTAGAAATGGTTAATAAACCAGTCATAAAAGTATATACAAAAGTTGATTTAAAATCACAAATAAATATTCCATCATGAGATGATATTATTAAAATTTCATCAATTACAAAAGAATGATTTGAAGAATTATTAAAAAAAGTAAAATCATATCTTAAAACATGAGCTATGTTCTTCCCTGATGATTTCTATACTAAACAAGATATATATTTCAGAATAAGTGAAATAATTAGAGAAAAAGCATTTTTATATACAAAAGAAGAGCTACCTCATAGTGTCTATATATGAGTAGAAGAAATAGAAGACAATGAGGATTTAATGAAAATAGTTGCATATATTTATACAGAAACTGATTCTCAAAAATATATTGTTATATGAAAAGCTGGTAGTTTAATACAAAAAATATGAAAAGAAGCTAGATTTGAACTTGAAAAAGTATTTAATAAAAAAGTATTTTTAGCTCTTAGAGTAAAGGTAAAAAAGAATTGGAGAAAAGATGATAAACTTATAAAAGAAATTTTACACTAAAAAACTGAATTAATAATTAATTCAGTTTTTTATATTATTTCAATAATCTATCTATCACTTTTTCAAAAGCTTCTTTTGGATATGCTCATGAAATTATTTCATATTCTCAAGTTTCATTATTTATAAGTACATTTCATGGAGTTCAAGTAATTTTAAATAATTCAGCACCTGCATTTTGAATATCTTTTACTTTTTTTGTAAATTCTCATGAATCTAGACATTTAGTTAATTCATCTTTATTAGCTCAAAGTTTAACAGCCTCTTTAATTAAAAAATCTTTATTTGAATTTTCATTTGAAAAAGAAATTTTTATCAAATTATAAAAAGCATCTGATCATTTTTGTTTTCATAAACATTCAAGTATTTCTGCTCATAATTGTGCATTTTTATGAAATCCAAGAGGAAAATGACTATAAATTAAATTTAAATCATTTCAATATTTTTCCATTAATGCTTCAGTTGTTCCAGAATTATGGAACTTTATACAAAATGGACATTCTAAATCACTATATTCTAACCAAGTTATTTTTGCATCTTTACTTCATTTTATATAAGAACTATCTTTTATAGCTTTTAATTTTTCTTTATCTACAATTAAAAATCATTTATCACTTCTTTTAGCAAAAGGATTAAAACTAGCTCAAATTTCTAAATAATATTTTCAATTTTTTGTAGCTTGTAGATAGTTATTTATTGCAGGTAAATTTTCTCATGTTTGAGGATTTTTTTGAATAGGATCTTTTGATGTATCAAAATTGTTAGTAGAAAATTCAAAATAAGGTAAAGTCTCTATATTATTTTCTTTTAAATATTCTGAAACTCAAGATTCTGAAAAATCTTTTTCAATAATTTTTGCTCAAGCAATAGATGGTAATTGTTTCATTTGTTCTAAAATAGCTTTTGTAGGACAAGCATCTCAACATCTTTTATCATCTATAACTGTAATAGTTAAATCTTGAAAATTTCATGTACTTGTAGAATCATT
>CAZCCA010000083.1:0-2803 GCA_964497215.1 uncultured Candidatus Peribacteria bacterium
TTTTGTATTAAATAAAAACTAGCTACTACCCCTGTAGTTTCGGTTCTCAAAATCCTATTTCCTAAATATACTTTTTTAAATCATACTTGCTCAAAAACATCTATTTCTTCATCTGAAAAACCTCATTCAGGTCATACAAATAAATTTATTCATTTATCATAATCTAATTTTAATTCTTTTAAACTACTAGATTTATCATCTTTAGTATGAAAAAAAATATTTTCATTATCTTTAAAATCCTCTAAATTTATATCATTTTCAATAATTAATTCAGGAATCCTTGATCTATCAGATTGTTCAACTGCTTCTATGATTATTTTATTAAGTCTATCAATTTTATTTTCAGATAAATTAAGTTTCTGACTTCTAACAGATCTAAAAAAATAAAATCAAGTAACTCATACTTCTACTCATTTTTGTAAAATATATTCTATTTTATCTATTTTATTTGGTAATGCTCCTATAATATTTAAATCAAAATCTATTTCATTATTTTTTTCTAATTCTCAAGTTTTTTCAAAATAAGCTTCCCTTTTTTCTATACTTATTAATTCAAAAATATAATCAAAATTATTAATTCAATTAAAAAATATAAATTTTTCTCAAACCTTAACTCTAAGTACTTTATTTAATTGATTTAATAAATCAGGATTTTTAATAACTATATTATCATCTGAACTTTCTAAATTTGGAAAATAAAATCTTTGCATTTTATAATAAATTAATAATAAAATAAAAACTTAGTATTTCTACTAAGCTTATTATCTAGGCATACCATAAAAATCTAAACCTTTAGTATCTACCATTGTTTTAGTTTCAAAGTTTTTCTTTTTACCTTTTACAAAAAAACCTCTCTCATCCAAAATTCCTTGTTCTTTAAGAGATTCTATATTTTTAGTTTTTAACTTTTTCTTTGGAAATTTTTGTTTATTTTCTAAATAATGATTTCTAGCTTTATAAGATTGATTTTTTCTTACTTGAGGATTTTCATTTCAAATATAAACTGAATTATCTGCTTTTTTCTTTCATTTTGCTAATTTTCTAGCTTTAGCTTGTTTCTTTACAATACTTGATTTAAGTCCGTGACTATTTGCCATAATATATTATTTTAAAATTAAATTTTTATTATTTTAATAATTTTTTTAAAAAAATAAAGCTCAAAACTCATTTTTTAGATTATTCTAAATGATAAGGTCTAAGCTGTATTTTAAATGGAGCGGGGGACGAGGTTTGAACTCGCACACCCAAGGGTTGAAGCCTTAGTACACTCACTCTTTTATGTTACCCCCGCATATACCCTGTCAGTGCAGGAGCATTGTATATTTTTTAGTCTTATAGTCAAATATTTTTTTGTCTTTTTTTATAATTATGATAAAATACATATAAATAACTTATTTATAACCAATACAAATATGTTTGAAATTAATCTAGATAAAATACTAAGCAATCTCTATTCAACTATATCTACAAATATAGAATTTTACTTACCAAAAATAATAGGAGCTATTATAGTTTTAGGAATATGAATTCTAATAGCTGTTTGAATATATAAACTAGTAATGTATCTATTTAAAAAATTTAAAATAATAGAATTAATAGATAAACTAAATATTAAATTTGAAAAAGAAGAAATTAAATTGCAATGAAAAGATGAAAATAAAACAAAAATTAAAAAAATTTCTGATAAAATAAAAATTGATGAAATAGTTTCAAAAGCTTTTTCTTACTATATATTTTTAGTATTTTTTAGATTCTCAATAGTTATAATTTGAATAAAAGATGTAGAAGACTTCTTAAAAGATTTATTAACATATTTACCTAGCTTATTTATTGCTGTAATTATTTGATTTTTTTGAATAAGATTTGCAAATTTTATATATGATGTGGTATTTCATGCTCTTGATTTAACAAAACAAAAAACTGCAAAAATAATTGCTAATTGAGCAAAAATTATAATATTATTTTTTACTTTAATGGTTGTTTTAAGTAAAATTTGAATAGCTAGTGAAATAACTAATACTATATTAATTTGATTTGTTTCTATGTTAGCATTAGCATGATGACTTGCTTTTGGTTTATGAGGAAAAGATATTGCTCATGAAATACTAGAAAGTTTTAGAAAATAAAAGAACTATTTTAAAAAATAGTTCTTTTATTTTATTTGAAATAATTCTCATTTTCAATAAATTTGTTTTCAATCAGGAGAAGTAATTGCTGGGAAAATTATATCACATTTTCTAAGATTTGATATAAAATCTAAAGTTGTATTACAAGGACAAGTATTACAAGACACATTTCAAAATAAAACATCTCATCATGTATATTCACAACTATTTGCTAAAGTTTTTGGTAAACAAACGTTAGTATTACTTGTACAAACATATCAATCTCTGCAATCATTATCCGTTTTACATTCTCTTTCTAATATAGGAGCTCATTTATTTCTCTTATCTCAAGAAACTAAAGGTAAAACATCATCACAATTATTAACTCAATCATTATCAGAATCTATATTACAATTTTGTCATATAACCTGAATCAGTACTGTTGCTTTAGCTGTTCTTCATAAACTATCAGTTACAGTCAATAATACTTCATAAATTCAATTATTTTTAAAAATATTTTTTATTTTTTTTCAATATCAAGTATTTCAATCTCAAAAATCCCAAGAATAACTATATGGTCAAACTCAACCTGAAAATATTCAATCAAAATTTACTAATAATGGTCATGTTCAATAAATTGGATCAGCATTAATTGACACTTTTAAATCTCAAATATTTTTTTCTGAATTAACTACATA
>CAZCCA010000084.1:0-2795 GCA_964497215.1 uncultured Candidatus Peribacteria bacterium
CTATTTTTAATTAAACTTAATTTAAGTATTTATTAAATAAATAATATGTCTCAAAATATAATTTGTCCAAATTGTAATACTGAAATTGATCTTGATAAAATAGCTAACCATAAATATGAGGAGCTTATTTTGGAGCAAGAAAAAAAATTAAAAGCTGAACAAGAAAAACAAAAAAATAAGTTTGAAAAACAATTAGAAAAAGAAAAAGAAGAAATGAGAATAAAAGCAAAGAAATTTGCTGAAGAACAAGCAGATAAAGAGAGAAAAAAAGTAGAGCTTGAAATGAAAGATATGCAAGAACAACTTAAAAAAGCAGAAGAAGAAAAAAGAGAAGCAAAAAAAGTAGAGCTTGAAATGCTTAAAAAAGCTAGAGAATTAGAAGAAAAAGAGAAAAATTTTGAACTAGAAATGGAGAAAAAAATTATTAATGAAAAAAAGAAAATAGAAGAAGAATTAGTAAAAAAAATAGAAGAAAATTCTAAAAAAGAGTTAGATGAAAAAATGCAAAAATTACAAGAAGAAAATAGGAAAAAAGAGCTTGAAATGTTGAAACAACAAGAGCAAATGAAAAAAACAATAGATGATTTAAAAAGAAAATCAGAACAAGCAAGTCAACAAATACAATGAGATATTCAAGAAGATGATATTAAAGATGCTTTGAAATCAGCTTTTGCAATTGATGAGATAGAGGATGTTCCTACATGAGTAAAATGAGCTGATTTAATTCAAATAGTTAAAAATAATATAGGTCAAAAATCTTGAGTTATAGTGTGGGAATCAAAAAATACAAAATCTTGGCAAGATTCTTGGATTATAAAATTAAAAGATGATAAACTAAAAGTTAAATGAAATATAGCTATTTTAGTAACCACAGTTTTACCAAAATGACTTGAAAATTTTGGTATGGTTGATGATGTGATGGTTTGTCTTCCAAAATTTGTACTACCTGTTGCTTCAATGCTTAGAGATAAGCTTTTATCTATTTCAAAGGTAGAAAAATCTCTAGAATGAAAAGATATAAAAATGGAAATGCTTTATAAATATTTAAGTAGTGAAGAATTTTCTAGTAAAATATCTATGATGGTTGATGTATTTTCACAATTAAAAATGTGAATTGATTCAGAAAGAAGAGCAATGGAAAAAAACTGGAAAAAAAGAGAAAAAGATTTAGAAAGAGCTACTTTTGCAATAACTTGAATGTATTGAGAACTTGAAAGTCTTATGGGTCAAGCTTTACCTTGAGCTGAAAGATTGGAGCTTTGAGCTTGAGAAGAATAAAAATAAATAATTATGAAAAATTTATCATTTCATTTTTTATATGAATAAAATATGAAAAAACTTATTATTTAGATAAATGTTTGGATTTATGATGATTAAGTCCATAAAATTATAATATATGTGTAATAGAAGTAAATAAATAATGAAAATAATAAAATCATTTAGAAAAACAATTACTATGAAAATAGATGAAGCTTGAGAACTTATAGTTAAAGCTCCTTTTTTCATGTCAAAAAAAATGATAGAAGATTTTATAAATAAAAATAAGGCTTGGGTAGAAAAAAGAAAACAGAAGATTTTAGAAAGATTAAAAAGTTATAAAGAAGATGAAAAATTTTTTTATTTTTGAGATGAATATAAGCTTTTGTATAAAACTTGAACAAAAAAAATAGAGTTTGATTGAATGAATTTTTATATAGATAAAAAAAATAAGGATAAAGCTAATATTTTATTTACTGAATTTTATAAAAATGAAGCAAGAAAATATATAGAAAAAAGAATAAAATTTATTGCTGCTAAGTATAATTTAGAGTTTAATAAATTAAAAATAACTAGTGCAAAAACTAGATGGTGAAGTTGTACTAGTCAGAAAAATATAAATTTTTCATATAGATTAATAATGGCTCCAATAAAAACTATTGATTATGTAATAGTTCATGAACTTGCTCATTTAACTGAAATGAATCATTCAAAAAAATTTTGGGATTTAGTTGAAAAAATGATGAAATGATTATATCCATGAGATTATAAAATTTATCAAAATTGGCTTAAAGAACATTGAAATAAACTAATTTTTTAAATTTTATTTTTAACATTAGTTTAACAAGTTTATGACTTTTCAACATTTTTATTAATATTTGTGAACAATAATATAAAAACTATGAAATTAAATAAAGATTTATTAGAACAATTTAGAAATAGTGAATCTAAATTATTAGCTGTTACTAAGTATTTAGAAAAAGAGGATACTTTAGATGTTATAGATGATTTAGAACAATGATATATTGATATTCTAGAATGATTTTGAGAAAATAGAGTTGAGTCTTTAAAAGAAAAAAATCTTGATAGAGAGAAAGTTCATTTTATATGAAATATACAATCAAAGCAGATAAAGGATATTATAAAATATTGTTCAGTTGTACATAGCTTAGATAATATAAAGCATTTAAGAAAATTTGAAGATATTTGTTCTAAACAATGAAATTGGATTCAAGTTTTTTTACAAATAAATGTAGATAAAACTAAGCCTGGATGAATAAATGAAAATGATATAACTAAATTTTTGGAAGTTATTTGAGAAATGGAAAATGTATCACTTATCTGATTTTCTTCAATTTGAAAATCAGATTGTAGTAGGGAAGAAAAAGAAGCAGAATTTGATTTATTGATAAATCTAAGAAATAAATATTTACAAAATTGATTTGTTTCAGCTTGAACTTCTAGAGATTATGAAATAGCATTACAAAAATGAATTGATATAATTAGAATTTGAACTAAATTATATGAATAAAAATATT
>CAZCCA010000085.1:0-2782 GCA_964497215.1 uncultured Candidatus Peribacteria bacterium
TTAAAAACTTGTTTTTTCATAAAAATCAATATACTTTCTAGGTTATAAAAATATTATCTAATAAAATCAAGAAAAATGTTAGCAAAAGTAACAATTATAGGTAGACCAAATGTAGGAAAATCAAGTTTTTTCAATATGTATACTGGTCATAAAATAGCTATTGTAGCAGATGAAGAAGGTACAACAAGAGATATATCTGAATATGAATATTTAGATAAAGAGAATGGTCTTACTTATATACTATCAGATTCAGGATGATTAGATTTTTCAAATAAAACTGATGAAATAGCAAGAGATATTGCTGAAAGAACTGAAAAGGCTATTGCAAGTAGTGATCTTTTAATTTGGTTAATAGAATATGATAGAACTACATATTTAGATGAAGAGGTATTAAAAGTATTAAGAGAAAATAAAATAAAAGATGTTATAATTGTTGCAAATAAAGCTGATAATGAAGAAAAAATAAATGAAGCATATTCTCTTGCTGGTTTTGGTGAATGACTAGAATTTTTTCCAATTTCAGTTTCTCATAATCATTGAATAAAAGATATTAAAAGATTTGTAGCTAAATTTCTTACTGAAAAAGGTTTAAATTATGAACATGAAGAAATTGATGATTCATATGTAAAGCTTGCTATGGTAGGTAGACCAAATGTAGGGAAATCGAGTTTAATTAATGCTATTACTTGAGAAGATAGAGTAATGGTAAAAGATATGTCAGGTACAACTAGAGATAGTATTGATACAAAGTTTCAATTTGATTGAACTGATTTTGTTTTAATTGATACTGCTTGAGTTAGAAGACTTTCAAAAGTATGAGTTAGAAATATTGAAAATTGGTCAGTAATGAGAACAAATAGAGCAATTACTAGAGCAGATGTTATTGCTGTTGTAATTGATTGATTTGATTGAATTGTACATCAAGATTTATCTATAATACAAAAAACTCTAGAAGAAAATAAATGACTAGTAATTGTTGTAAATAAATGGGATAAAGTTTTAGCAAAAGATGGTGTAGATAAGGATAAAATGATGAATAGATATATTGATTATCTAAAGAAAAAAATAGAGTTTCTTCCATGGGTATCAGTTATTTTTACATCTGCAACTGATAGAAAAAGAGTTGATGAAATACTTGAAGCTGCTAGAAATATAAAAATAGAAAGATTTAAAAGAGTAAAAACATCAGTGTTTAATAACTTTATGGAACAACTTATTTATAAACATCCACCAACTGGTAATAAAAAATCTCATTCACCAAAGATTTATTATTGATCACAAGTTGATGTAAATCCACCTAAATTTAGATTAACTGTAAACAATCCACATCATTTTCATTTTTCTTATAAAAGATATATTGCAAATAAAATAAGGGATAATTTTGGTTTTTTCTGAACACCAATTATTATAGAATATAAAGGTAGAGGTAAACATAAAGATAAAGTAAAATAATGAAACTAATTTCATTATTTTATTTGTTTACTTTTTAATAAAGATTACTAAAATAGTAATAATTTATAAATAATAGTGATATATGACTAATTTTAGAGAAGATTTTCCTATTTTTAAAAATAATCCTGATTTGATTTATTTTGATTCTACTGCTACTAGTCAAAAACCTAGTTTGGTTATAAATTGAATAAATAAATATCTAGAAACTACTTATTCAAGTATTCATAGAGGTTTATATAATATATCTGAAAAATCTGAGAAATTATATAATGATTCAAAAAAGAAAGTAGCTAAATTTGTTTGAGCTTATTCTTACAAGGAAATTATTTATACATATAATTCTACTTATGCTTTGAATTTACTTAGTTCAAGTATTTGATTGTCAAAACAATTAAAAAAATGAGATAAGATTTTATTAACAGAAGTAGAACATAATACAAATATTATTCCTTGGTTAATATTAAAAGAAAGTATTTGAATAGAAATTGAATATATTAAAATAGATAAAGATTTTAATTTAGATTTAAATGATTTTAAAAATAAATATGATGAAAAAGTAAAAATTATTTCATTTACTCATGTTTCAAATGTTACATGACAAATTTTTGATTTAGAAGAGATTTGAAAAAGCAAAAGAGATGATACTATTTTTATAGTTGATGTTAGTCAAAGTATTCCTCATATAGACATAGATGTTAAAAAATTGAATTGTGATTATTTATTTTTTACATGACATAAAGTTTTTGCAGATACAGGAATATGAGTTTTATGGTGAAAAGAAAAATTATTAAAAGAATTAAAACCTAGTTTTTCATGATGATGAGCAATATGAACATTAGTTGATAATTGTTTTACTTATGCAAAAATTCCTGATAAATTTGAAGCCTGAACACAAAATGTTTCTTGAGCAGTTTCTTTATTAAAAGCATTTGAATACATAGAATATATTTGATGATATAGTGTTTTAGAAAAATATGAAAATGAATTAGTAGAATATTTCTTAGATAAATTAAAAAAATATAAAAATATAAAATTAATTTGAAGTAATAATTATAAAAATAGATTATGAGTTTTTTCTATGGTTATTGAGTGATTTCATTCAAATGATGTAGCAGATATTTTAGCTGATAATAATATTGCTGTTAGAAGTTGAAAACATTGTGCTCATTCATATTTTAATAGTATTTGATTAACTCATTCTTTTAGAGTTAGTTTATATATTTATAATACAAAAGAGGAAATAGATAAATTTTTTAATATATTAAATAAAATCATAAATGCTAAATAAAATAAAAAATAAAAATAATCAAATATTCTGAGTTTGAAAAAA
>CAZCCA010000086.1:0-2587 GCA_964497215.1 uncultured Candidatus Peribacteria bacterium
GGGGGTAGTTTATATCTTACTTATTTCATTTTAAAAAACTTTTGACATAATTTATTTAGCACATATAATATTTATGTGCTAATTTTAATTTTTAATTAATTAAAACATGAATATAGAAAAATTTACAATAAATGCTAGTAAGAGAATTGAGGAAGCTCAAAATTTAGCAAATAAACAAAAGAACAACTCTATCCTTCCTATACATTTACTTTATAGTATACTTACAAGTAATGATTCAATAGTAAAAGAAATACTACTTGAGGCATGAATAGATTTACAAATATTAACTTCAAATGTTAAAAAAGAAGTTGAAAAAATACCAACAATTAATTGAAATTATCAATTAATACTATCTAATGAACTAAATAATGTATTTATAGAAGCAGAAAAAATTGCTGATATAAATAAAGACCAATTTGTAACTGAAGAACATTTATTATTAGCTTTAATTGAATATTCTGATAATAAAACAAAAGATATACTTAAAACATTTGGTATTGAATATACCAAAATTAAAGAAATTATAGAAAATATAAGAAATTGAGAAAAAGTAACTGATAATGATCCAGAATCAAAAATGAATGCATTAAAAAAATATTGAATTGATTTAATTGCATTAGCAAAAGAATGAAAAATAGATCCAGTTATAGGTAGAGAAGAAGAAATAAGAAGAACACTTCAAATATTATCTAGAAGATCAAAAAATAATCCTGTATTAGTTTGAGAACCATGAGTTGGTAAAACTGCTATAGTTGAATGAATTGCTTTAAAAATAGTAAATAAAGAAGTTCCTGAAAATCTTATAAATAAAAGATTAGTTAATCTAGATATGTGAGCATTACTTGCATGAGCAAAATATAGATGAGAATTTGAAGAAAGATTAAAATCAGTAATAAAAGAAGTTGAAAAATCAAATTGACAAATTATATTATTTATTGATGAAATTCATACAATTGTTTGAGCATGAGCAAGTGAATGACAATGAGATGCTTGAAATTTATTAAAACCATCATTAGCAAGATGAGCATTAAAACTTATTTGAGCAACTACTATTAATGAATATAGAAAATATATTGAAAAAGATTCTGCTCTAGAAAGAAGATTTGCAAAAGTTATAGTTGATGAACCTAGCTTAAATGAAACCCTTGCTATACTTAGATGAATAAAAGATAAATATGAAGCTCATCATTGATTAAAAATAACAGATAAAGCTGTTGAAGCAGCAGTTGAATTATCAACTAAATTTATACCTGATAGACAATTACCAGACAAAGCTATTGACTTGATAGATGAGGCATTATCTTCTGTAAAAATGAAATCTATTTCTAAACCTATGGAAGTTGAAATCTTAGAAAAAGAATTAAGAACATTAGAAATAGAACTTGAAGCAAAAAAAGCTGAAAAAGAAGATGAAGAAATAATAAACAAAATAGAAAAATCAATAGCAAGTAAAAAAGAACAAGTTAATGTTATTAATTCAGTATGGAAAAAAGAAAAAGATTTGATAGATGAATTAAAAAAACTTAGAGAAGATATAGAAAATCTAAAAATAAAAGCTGATAATTTTGAAAGAGAATGAAATTTTTGAGAAGTAGCAAAAATTAGATACTTTGAAATAGTAGAAAAAGAAAAAGACATAGAAAAAGTATCAGAAAAATTAGTAGAATTACATAAAAATTGAAAAAGTTTTTTAAGAGATAAAGTAACAGAAGAAGATATAGCTGAAATTATATCAAAATGGACTTGAATTCCAGCTACAAAATTACTTGAAACTGAAAAAGAAAAATTGTTACACCTAGAAGATTATATGAAGAAAAAAGTAGTATGACAAGATAGTGCAATAATAGCAGTGTCAAATGCTATAAGAAGAGCAAGAGCATGATTAAATGAAGCATGAAAACCATTATGAAGCTTTTTATTTTTAGGACCTACATGAGTTGGTAAAACTGAAACAGCAAAAGCCCTTAGTGAAATAATGTTTAATAATAAAAATGCATTCATAAGAATAGATATGAGTGAATATATGGAAAAACATGCAGTATCAAGATTAATTTGATCACCTCCATGATATGTATGACATGAAGAGTGAGGGCAATTAACAGAAGCTGTTAGAAGAAAACCATATTCAGTAATATTATTTGATGAAGTAGAAAAAGCTCATCCTGATGTATTTAATACTCTATTACAAGTATTAGATGACTGAAGATTAACAGATTCTAAATGAAGAACAG
This sequence comes from uncultured Candidatus Peribacteria bacterium, assembly GCA_964497215.1. Lineage (GTDB taxonomy): Bacteria > Patescibacteriota > Gracilibacteria > BD1-5 > UBA6164 > UBA6164. The sequence continues at coordinate 2,232 of CAZCCA010000086.1, forward strand.
TAGACTTCAAAAATACAATTATTATAATGACATCAAATATAAAAGAAGAAAATCTAAAAACATTCTTTAGACCAGAATTTCTAAACAGAATTGATGATATAGTGAAATTTAATGAACTAGATGAAAATGTAATAATATGAATAATAGATATATTACTTGAAAATGTTTCAAAATTATTAAAAGAAAAATGAATAAATGTAAAATTTAATGATAATCTTAAAAAATATATAGCAAAAACAGGTTATGACCAAGAATTTTGAGCTAGACCACTAAAAAGAGCTATAACTAATACAATTAATAATCAATTGTCAGTTAAATTATTAAATGAAGAAATAAAATCATGAGATAAAATTACA
>CAZCCA010000087.1:0-2515 GCA_964497215.1 uncultured Candidatus Peribacteria bacterium
TATAAAACTATTTATAAATATTTTAACTATTAACAAAACCCTATGAACCTAAACATAACAAATAAATATAAAATTTTATTAAATAATTGAGATGAAAAAGAATTGCCTTTAAGTGAAATTCTTTGAGAAAATAAAACTATTTTATACTTTTATCCAAGAGATAATACTCCTGGATGTACTACTGAAAATAAAGATTTTACAAGCCTAAAAAATGAATTTGAAGACTTAGGTTATAAACTTGTTTGAGTAAGTAAAGATAGTATAGAATCTCATAAAAAATTTATAGAAAAACAAGAACTTAATATAGATTTGATAAGTGATACTGATTTAGTTTTACATAAAGAACTTTGAGCTTATTGAGAAAAAAATAATTATGGAAAAATTGTAATGTGAGTTATAAGAAGCACTTTTATAGTTGATAAAAATGGAGAAGTACTAGAAGAATATAGAAATATTAGAGCAAAAGGTCATGCCGAGAGAATTTTGAAAGAAATAAAAAAGTAAATTTATTATATAGTAAATTGATTTAAAAGTAGAATATATTTCATATTCTACTTTTTTGTATTTAAAATTTTACTTAATAATATATTTGTATATAATTTGAGTATATAAATAATTATTTACTAATATATTATGATTTCCTATTTAAAATGAAAAATAATTGAGCTAGACTTTTTATCACTTACAGTACTTACTAATACTTGAGTATGATATGAAGTTTGAATAAATGAATTAACATATTCTAAGCTTGCTTTAAATTCTGAAGTTGAATTATATATTTATCATCATATAACTGAGTGAAATCAAAATCTTTTTGGTTTTATAGACTTAGAAGAAAAAAAAGTATTTACAGAACTTATTAAAATTTCATGAGTTTGATGAAAAGTAGCTATGCAAATACTTTCACTAGGTATTGAAAGATTATTAATAGCTATATCATCAGAAGATAATAAAACAATTGAATCAATCAAATGAATAGGTAAAAAAATGGCTGAAAAAATAATAATGGAGCTTAGAGATAAAGATTTTTGAATATCAGTTAAAAGTACAGATACTGTTAAAAAAACTAATATTATTTCATGAGATTTACATATTTCTATTAAATCTACTCTTGTTAATATGGGGTATAATCCACGTGATATTGATAAAATTTTATGTGAACTTCCAGAATGAATAAATGATGCAGGAAATATAATTCCATATATTATTAGAGAGTTAAGTTAATATTTAAAAAAAATAATATGAATTTAGAAGTAATATTGATAATTATAATTTCATTTTTAATAATAGTGATATTGTATTTATTATTAAAAAAAGAAGAAAAAGTAGATAGTTGATCTTTAAAAATATTACAAGATCAAATTATTAGTTTGAATAAAAATATTGATTATAAACTTTGAGAATCAAATAGAAATACTCAGAAAAATTTTGATATTAATTCAAAAATTAGTTTAAATGCAAATAAACAAATAGAACAAATAACTAAAAAACTTACAAGCTTAGAGGAGACAAATAAACAAATAAAAGATATTTGAGGTCAGTTAGAATGACTTGAAAGTATTTTAAAAAGTCCTAAACAAAGATGAATATTAGGAGAATATTTTTTAGAAAATGTACTTAAAAATATATTACCACCAGATAATTATAAACTTCAATATTCTTTTAAAAATTGAGAAATAGTAGATGGAGTTATTTTTGTAAAAGAAAAAATAATTCCTATTGATTCTAAATTTTCACTTGAAAATTATAATAAAATAATTTCTGAAGAAAATCCTTTAAATAAAGAGATATTAGTCAAAGAATTTAAAAATGATTTAAAAAAGAGAATAGAAGAAGCAAGTAAATATATAAGAGTTGATGAATGAACTATGGATTTTGCTTTTATGTTTATTCCTAGTGAGTGAATATATTATGATTTACTTATAAATAAAGTTTGAACTTTAAAAGTAAATACTATTGATTTGATAGAGTATGCTTTTAAAGAAAAAAAAGTAATTATAGTTAGTCCAACAAGTTTTTATGCATATTTACAAACTGTTTTACAATGACTTAGAGCTTTACAAATAGAAGAATCTGCAAAAGATATTCAAAAACAGGTTGAAAAATTATGAAAACATTTATCTGCTTATGAAGAATATTTAGCTAAATTATGATGAAGTTTATGAACTTCTGTAAATCATTATAATAATGCTTATAAAAAGTTTAATATGATAGAAAAAGATGTTATAAATATTACAAATAAAACAGAAAATAAAAAACAAAATTTAATACAATTAGATAAGCCAGAATAAAATTAATAATAGATAAAGTATAAAAATAACTTTTTAACAATTATTAGATATTTTTTAACAAAACTGTTCTAAAAATTGTAGCAAAAAATTAAAAATTACTTAATCTTTGATTTAGTAATTTATTTGAATTATAAAAAAGTATATGAAATTAAAAGTTATAAAAACAAGAGAATGAGATTTAGTAAATTTTGATAGAACTAGAATAGAAAGAGTTATAGAAAAAG
>CAZCCA010000088.1:0-2476 GCA_964497215.1 uncultured Candidatus Peribacteria bacterium
TTTTTCCATATCTTTAAGACTTTTTTTGAAGTCTCAAGCCCAATCTTTTTCTACTATATTTTTTAATTCTTTAGAAGAAGTTACTGCATCAAAGAAAGCATCAAATCATGTTTGCTTAGTCATGTTTATTTTAATTTATCTATATAATGTTTTATTCATAAAATATGTTTTTCTAGATTTTTTATTTGCACCTCTGTTCTCGTTTTACTTACAACTAATGGTCATTTAAATGATTCATCAGTTGTTTTTAAAATTTCTTTTTCTATATTTTCTAAGTTTAATTTTAGAGAATTTAAATTTTTTTCTAGTAATTTTAATATTTCAGATAGGGGAATATATATTTGTTTTTTAATCCATGAATTATAAATACTAAAGTTAAACATTTCTTTATATTTAGATTTATTAATTACATTTTTTAAATTTAAACTAGAATCAACAGCATTTGAAGCATTTTTATTTATTTTTTTTATTCAATTATTGATTTTTATTAATAAACTGTCTTTCCAATTGTTATTACTAGCTTGATTTAAAAGTGTAGTCAAATCATTTTTTTCTTTTACTAAATTATTTGAATTTTTTTCTATTTTTTCAAAATAATCATTTATAGTAGTTATTTCATGACCAGTTGTTATTAAAATTTGTTTATTAATATAGCTTAATAAATTTCAAAAAATCCAGATAAAAAATATTCAAATAAAATAAATAAGTCATATTGATACTACATATACTGTATATAAAGCTAATAATAATATAACTCATCATCAATTATTTCTTGATGTTCTTGAAACTGAATTTAAAATTTTTCAGTATCACGATGTTATTTTATCTATAACTTGTTTTCTAAATCATTGTTTTGATTTTTTTATTTTTGATTCTTTGAATAATTCTTCTTCAAATAATTCTGATATTTGTTGTAAATTTTTATTTGAAAATATTTTATTTTCTTTTATATATTTTATTTTTCAGTTTATAGAAACTGCTTTATCAGTAATTAAAATATATGCATTTTTTCTAAGTATTGATGATCTTTTGATTGCTATTATTAATAAATAAATCAAAAAAAATATATTAATAATTCATAATAATCAAAAAAATACTGGATATGCTAACGGATTTTTATTCCATAATAAAATAATAGTAGGAAGTATTAGAACAACAGCTCAAATAGTTCAAATTTTATTTAAAAGTTTTAAAAAATCTCTTTCTATACTTTGTTTTACATCTTGTTCTCAAATCCAATTATATAAAGCAAATCATTTTTCATTTATATTCTCTTGTATTTTTTTAGGAATAGAAAAATAATGATTATTTTTCAAATCATTATTTTTTTCTTGTATTTTTTTTGTTTTTGTAAACATATTTATTTATTTAATTCTTGTGATAATTCTTCTTGGCTTTCTTTTGATAAAACTTTTATATCTTCAAGTTTTTCTTTAGCTTCTTCAAATAATTCTTGTTCTTTTTGTGCTTCAATTTTTATTTGTTTTCTATAACCATCTATTTCTTCAAAATGATTTTTAAGTTTTGTTACATTTTCTATAAATATAGTAGAAGATAATACTGGTTTTGCTGCCATCTCTTCTGATTTTTTAGATGATTCAATAGCTTTATCTGTAAGTTCTGAAGACATTTTATCAATAGTAGAACCCATAACATTCATAGCAGCCATTGATGCATCTAATGCTTTTTGACTAGAAGTTTCAATTAATGCAGTTGAAAGTAGTGTTTTAAAAATTGGTCTACTAGAATTCATTGCAAGAGATAATTTTGTAGCTGAATCAAGTCTCATTAATAATCTTTTTCTAGCCATTTCTAGATTACCAATAAGTACAATTAAATTTGATTGAAAATATTCTACATTTGAAATAAACATAGCTAATTTTTGTTTTTCATTTTCATCAGTAGTTTCTTCTAATCTTTTTTTAAATTCTTGAATTTTTTGTTCTATATAATCTTTATATGCTACTACTTTATCAAGGTTTGCATCAATTCCATCTACAAAATCTTTTTGCATATTAATAGAAGTATTTATTGATTCATATGATTGATCAAAACCTGAAAATATAATTTGAATTTTACCTTCTAAACCTTTCATATTAAATTTTGCTTCATCAATTTTAGAATCAACAGCTGTTGCAATATTTCCAATTAAAGGAATAGATTTCATTATTTTCATAAAAGTACCATCATTATCTATGATATCTTTATAAACTTCTTGAACACTTCCATTCATTTCTTTTAATTCTTTACTTACATTCATTATAGGATCAGCATCTATAACTTTTGCAGTTTGTGAAATAATGTCATCAAGTGGAGCAGTAATTTTTTCTCAAATACTTCTAAAATCAGAAGCTTCAGAAAAAGTTTTTTCAATTTCCATAGTATCAGTAGTAGATAATACTACTTTTTTATTTTCTTGTTTTTCTAATTGTTTTGTTTTTGTAGCCATTTTTTTATTAAGTAAAAAATTAAATTA
>CAZCCA010000089.1:0-2461 GCA_964497215.1 uncultured Candidatus Peribacteria bacterium
AAAATGATAATAAAATATTTTTTGAAATGAGTAGATGTATTATAAAAACTAAATAATTTTATTTAGTTTTTTTGTTTTTTATAAATTTCTATGTATAATTATAAGAATGAAAATTTAGTATAATTAATAAAAAATGAATAAAAAATTATTTAATTTAAAATCAAAATATTCTCCTAGTTTAGAACAAGCAAATGCTATTAAGGAAATAACTAAAAATATAACTGATTGAGAAAAATTCCAAACACTTTGGTGAGTTACTTGAAGTGGTAAAACTTTTACAATGGCAAATGTTATTAGAGAGATAAATAAACCTACACTTATTATTGCTCATAATAAAACTTTAGCTGCACAATTGGCACAAGAATTTAAAGAATTTTTTCCAGATAATGCAGTACATTATTTTGTGAGTTATTATGATTATTATCAACCTGAGGCATATGTTGCAAAAACTGATACTTATATTGAAAAAGAAGCTACTATAAATGAAGAGATAGATAGACTTAGACATGCAGCTACACAAGATTTACTTACTAGAAAAGATGTTATTATAGTTGCATCTGTTTCTTGTATTTATGGTATTTGAGATATTTCTTTATATACAGAACAGATTTTTGATTTACAAGTAGGAAAAGAATATGAAATTGAAGAAATTTTAAAAAAACTTGTAGCTATACAATATAAAAGATCAGGTTCAGATTTTAAACCATGAAATTTTATGGTAATGTGAGATGTATTAGAAATATATCCTGCTAGTAGTGAAACTGTTATTACTGTAGAGTTTTGGTGAAATGAAATTAGTCAAATTAGTTCTAGAAATTATCTAACTTGAGAAGTTTATGATTATATGCAAAAAGTAACAATTTTTCCTGCTAAGCATACAGTTACTACAAAAGAAAGAATAGAACAAATAATTCCAAATATAAAAAAAGAACTAGATGAAAGGCTAAAATATTTTAAAGATGATTTAGGTGATTTATTGAAATATGAGAGATTGAAAACAAAGGTTGAGTATGATTTAGAAATGATGCAAGAGGTTTGATATGTAAATTGAATTGAAAACTATTCTAGTTATTTAGATTGAAGAAAATCATGAGAATCACCAGCTACACTAATGGATTATTTTGGTAAAGATTTTTTATGTTTAGTTGATGAATCACACATAACATTTTCACAAATATGAGGTATGTATGCATGAGATAGATCAAGAAAAATAAATCTAGTAGAAAATTGATTTAGATTACCTAGTGCTATGGACAATAGACCACTTAAGTTTGAAGAATTTGAATCAAAATTTACAAATGTTGTTGCAGTTTCAGCTACACCATGAGATTATGATATAAAAATGTCATGTAAAAATCCAGACAAATTTTTTAATTTTAATCCAATAAAAGATTGAGTTTGGAAATCATCAAAGGATTGTAGAGTAATTCCACAAATGATGAGGCCCACATGATTACTTGATCCTGAAATAGTTTTAAAACCTATGGATTTTATGATTGATGATGTTATGAAAAATATAACAGATGTAATAGAAAAAAATGAAAGAATTTTAATTACAACTGTTACAAAAAGATCAAGTGAAGAATTAACTGATTATTTACTTGATAATGGAATTAAGGTAAAATATTTACATAGTGAAATTGAGACACTAGAAAGACTTGAAACATTAAAGGAATTAAGAGAATGAAAAATAGATGTAATTGTATGAGTAAATTTACTTAGAGAATGATTAGATTTACCAGAAGTAAGTAAAATTTGCATACTAGATGCAGATAAACAAGGTTTTCTTAGATCTACTTCTGCTCTTATTCAAATAATATGAAGAGCAGCAAGAAATGCAAATGGTAAGGTTTATATGTATTCAGAACAATTAAAAAATACAGATCTATCTAAATTAAAAAGGGAAGAAGATGGTTTATATAGATTGGATAATTGAAAATTATGTAATAATGATTGATTAATTGTTTCTGAGGCTATGAGAAAGGCTATCAATTTAACTTATTATAGAAGAAATTTACAAGATAAATATAATAAAGAAAACTGAATTACTCCTAAAACAGTATATTCTCAAATAAAGGATATGTGATTAAAATCAAATAAAACTAAAAGAGAATATAGTATTTTAGATAGAAAATCTATAGAAAAAGAAATATCTAAATTGGAATTAGAAATGGATATTCAAGCAGCAAATATGGAATATGAAAAAGCAGCAGAGTTAAGAGATTTGATTTTAGATTTAAAAAAATGAAAAAAATAGTTCAATTTTTATTGGACTATTTTTATGTCACATAATATTTCTTTTGTGATAAATGAACTAGAAGCTATTTCTTCTATTAAAATTTGTTCTTGTTTATGTTTATATTGTATTTTTATCATTTTTTTAAAATTATTTTAATTATTATATTATATTTTTTAAAATTTACTAATTATTTCTTTACAATAACTTTTCTCTAAATATAAT
>CAZCCA010000090.1:0-2454 GCA_964497215.1 uncultured Candidatus Peribacteria bacterium
AATTGGATTATTTTTTATTTTAAAATAAGTTTTAAATTTTTCTTTCATTTTCTTATAAATAAAAACTTATCATTTATAAAACTAGATGATACATCAAAATTAAAATCACTTATTTTTTCTTCATTTATATAAATAGCTCATGATTTAACAGCATTTCTAGAATTTGAATTTGATTTTTCAAGTCATGCTTTAACTATAGTTTCAAATAAATTTTCATTTTCATAATTAAATCCTCACATAGCATTTTGAAATATTTTTAATTCATCATTAGTTAAAGTTTTCAATATTTCTAATTTATCATCTTTTCAAAACATAAAATTTGATATTCTAACAGCTAAATCAGCCTCTTTTGTTCAATGAATTATTTCCACAACTTTATATGCTAGAAGTTTTTGTCATTCTCTATTTTCAGGAGTTTGCATATGTTTTTTTACTATTTCATCAATTTCTTCTGTTTCTATTAAAGTAAGCATTTTTAAATATCTAGAAATATCATCATCTGCTGTATTCATAAAGTATTGATAAATTTCATATGGAGATGTTTTATTTTTATCAAGCCATATTGCATTTCATTCAGATTTACCAAATTTTTTACCACTTGCATCTGTAATTAAAGGCCAAGTAAATACATTAGCTTGTTTATCAAATTTCTTTCTAATTAATTCTGTTCAAGTTACTAAATTTCACCATTGGTCTTGTCATCAAATTTGAAGAGTCACATCTCTATCCTTAAATAATTTAACAAAATCATATCATTGAAGTAACATATATGAAAACTCAGTATATGAAATTGATTTACTTGGATCTTCAACTCTTTTTTTAACAGTATCTTTAGCAATCATATTATTAATAGTGATATATTTTCACACTTCCCTTAAAAAGTCTAAATATCACATATCTTTATAAAAATCTTTATTATTTACAAAATCAGATTTAAAATCAGATTTTGTAATTTTTTTTAAATTTTCTAATATATTAGTAATTTGATTACTTATAGATTTTTGATTATTATCTAAAGCTTCTACAGATAAAAATGTTCTTTCAGCATCTTTTCAACCAGGATCTCAAATCATACCAGTAGCTCATCAAGTAAGAGCAATATATTTATTTCATCTTCTCATTAAATGAATAGAAACCATAAAACCTATAAAATTTCATAAATGAAGTGAATCAGCTGTAGGATCAAAACCACAATAAAAACTTCCTTTTCATTCATCAAATTTTTTAAATAATTCATCACTTGATACTTGATATAAAAGTCATCTATCTTCTAATTCTTGTCTTAATTTTTTCATTTAATAATAATTTTAATTATAAATTTAAATAAATATATCAAAAAATAGGTTTAAATCAATAAAATTATTTGATTTTTAACATATATTTAGTATTTTTAATTAAATAGTGTTTAAAATATTTATACAAAGAAATATGATTTTTTGAGATAGAGAAAAATATGTAAAACAAAAACTATATTTTACTAAAAAAAATTGTCCTTTCTGTATTTATTCAAAAGATGAAGAAAAATTATTTTTATATGAAACAGATTATTGGAAAATTATCTATAATAAATTTCCATACTATTGAAATAAGCATTTAATGGCTATACCAAAAAGACATATTAAATTTACTACAGAACTAAATAAAAATGAATTAATTGATTATAAAAATATAGAAATATTTATGAAAGATTTCTATAAAGAAAAAAATTATTATTCATTTATTAGGCAAACAACTTGATGAAGAAGTGTTGAGCATTTACATTATCATTATCTACCATGAGATATTTTATTTGATGAAACAAATCATGATAAAATTTTTAGAATTAAAAATATATAAAAAATGAGAGAATTAGATATAGCTAAAATTTTTTGATCAAAATGTAGATCAAAATTACTAGAAAAATTTTTCCTAGAATACGAGTCATGAAATAATGAATGATTTCATATGAGGGCATTATCTAGAGAATTAGATGAACAAATTAATTCTATAAAAAGAGAATTAGATAACTTAACTGAACTATGAATTTTAAAACACAGAACAGAATTAAAAAAGAAAATATTTTTTGTTAATTCAAAATTTTATCTTATAGATGAATTCATACAAATATTCTTAAAAACATATAATCCAATAGATAAAATAAAAGAATATTTTAAACCAAAAATTGATTTAGAATTAATAATTGTAAATGAAGCTGTAAAAAAGAAACTAGAAACAAACTGAAAAAATATGATAGATATTTTTATGATTTGAGAAATAGATAAAGAACATCTAAGTGAATTTTTAAATAAAATATTTTATTGAAGAAAAATAAAATATGCAGTTATTACAACAGAAGATTTTTATAATAGACTAGAATATTGAGATAAACTTATAAAGAATATTTTAACTGAAAGATGAAATATATATCTAAGAGATGCTCTTAAAATAAAAGAAAAACTAGAAAGCTAAGCTTTC
>CAZCCA010000091.1:0-2447 GCA_964497215.1 uncultured Candidatus Peribacteria bacterium
GAGATATTTTTAAAATATCTCTTATTTTTCATTATAAATATGAACATCTCTTTGAGGGTATGGAAATGAAATACCTTTTTTATCAAATGTTTTTTTGATATTTTCTAGTATATCATATTTAGTTTGCCAATAATCACTACTTTTTACAAAAAATCTAAAATGAAAATTTACAGAATTATCTCAAAGCTCAGCTAATCATATAGTAATATCTAGATTTTTGAATATTCTTTCTTCTTTTTCAGCTATATTTAGTAATGTTTTTTTAACTAGATCAATATCATCATCATAACTAACTCATATAACTAAATCTAATCTTCTTTTTGGTTCTGCAGAGTAGTTTATCATTGAACTATTTGATATATCAGAGTTTGGTATAATAATTCTTTTTTTATCTGGAGTAATTAGAGTTGTATTAAAAATTCATATTTCTTTTACACTTCATGCATGTCATCAAATTTCAACATAGTGACCAATCTTAAAAGGTTTTAACAATAATATCATAATTCAACCTGCAAAATTTTGTAGAGTTCAAGATAAAGCCATACCAATTGCAAATCATGCAGCAGCAAGCATAGCAACAAATGAACTGGTTTGTACTCATAATACTCATGCAGCAGCCATTATTACCATTATTTTTAGTAATATATTTGTTAGGCTTACTACAAAACTTTTAAGCATAGGACTTAGTTTTTGTTTTTCCATCAATTTTGTAATTGTATTTGCTATTATACTAATTATTTTAAATCCTATCCATAAAACTAATAAAGCACCTATTATTTTAGGTGTATAATTCATCGTTCACTCTATAGCTATATCAATATATTTATTTAAATCTAATCATGTAAAATTATTTAATTGTTCATTTATTGTATTAATCTCTGTTCAGCTATTATTTAACATTATTTTTTTATTAATTATTAATGTTTAAATATTAATAATTATTTTATAAAATCAAATATTTTATTTGATTTTATAAAGTTTATAAATAAACTATCATCACATTTATAAAAATGGATCTATAGCTCAGTTGGTAGAGCACCCGCCTCTTAAGCGGTAGGTCCCGGGATCGTAGCCCGGTGGATCCACCAAAAATTTTAAAAATATAAACTATTACTTTTAAGTAGTAGTTTTTTTATATAAGTTCAGATACATGTTGCAGTAAATTTGCTTATTATAAAGAAATATGTTAAAATTATTTTAATAGTACTATTTAAATAATTTAAATATGAGAATTTTAAATATAGGATTTAAAAATCCAAATGAATTTATAGAGAAATTAACACAAATTTGATTAACAAACCATGCTTCTGATATACATATTACACCTGGAAAAGAAAATGTTTTAATTAAATTTAGGATTGGTTGAGATCTTAGACCAACTTATAGTTTTTCTAGTGAATTGTATTCTAAATTTATTAATTCAGTGAAAGTTAGGTCTTGAATGGATATAAGTGAACATAATCATATACAAGATTGAAAGATATTTATGGATTTAAATATAAAATGAAAAAAAGTTTGAGTAAATTTGAGAGTATCTAGTTTACCAGTTGTATATTGAGAAAATATTGTAATGAGAATTTTATTATCTGAAAGTGAATATTTAAATTTAGATTCTTTATGATTTTCTGATAAAAATGTTGCTTTATTAAAAGAGATAGAAGATTTAAATGAATGACTTGTTTTAGTATCATGATGAACATGAAGTTGAAAAACTACTACAATATATTCACTTTTAAATATTTTTGATAAAAATAAGGTTTGAATTTTTACACTTGAAGATCCTATAGAATATCAAGTAGATTGATATGTGCAATCACAAATTAATACAGTAAGATGAAGTTGAGACTCATCACATTCATATACATTTGAAGAATGATTAATAGGTATTTTGAGACAAGATCCTGATATTATTATGATATGAGAACTTAGAAGAGATGAAGAGGCTAAGACTTGTTTTGAGGCAGCAAATACATGACATTTAGTTTTTTGAACAATACATTCAAACAATGCTGTTTCTGTTATTACAAGAGTTAGACAATTTTGAGTTGAATCTTATTTACTTTCAAGTTGATTAAAATATATAATTTCTCAAAAAATAAACAAAACTCTTTGTCCTGTTTGTAGAATTAAGAAAACTTTAAATAAAACTGATTTACCAGAAAAATTTCAAAAATTTTTAAATAGAGATACTATTGATATATATGAGGCAAATATTTCATGATGTTCTAAATGTACACATTGATTTTCATGAATTGCATTACTTTGAGAGGTGATAAAAATTGATGATAAATTATATGAAATGCTTTTAAATAATGTTTGAGAAACTGAAATCAAAGAATATTTATTTAAAAATTGATTTATTCCATATTATATAGATGCATTAAATAAATCAGTTAAATGAATGATTGATGTTAGAGATGCTTTTGAATTGGAATATTAATTAACAA
>CAZCCA010000092.1:0-2443 GCA_964497215.1 uncultured Candidatus Peribacteria bacterium
ATTAAAAAGTAAAGTCAAAAATGACTTTACTTTTTTTTGCTAATTTTATTTTTAATATTAAAATACTAAAAATATTAATTTTAATAAAAAATAAATGAAAATAATTTTACAAAACTTGAAAAAAGTTTTAACTAAAAAAAGTTCTTTAATAGTTACTTTGATATCTACATTATTCATATCATTTTTATTTTATATCTTTACTGAAAGTGATTTGATTATATGAAACCTAGGATTTAGTTTTTTTATTACTGTAATGGTTTTAAATATATTAGTTGCTATATTATTCTGATTATTTGTATGATCAACATTCTACAAAATAATATATTTTTCAAATACAAATAAAAAAAATATATGAGTTGGTTGAGTTGCTTCATTTTTTGGTATACTTGTTAGTTGATGTCCTGCTTGTAGTATAACTTTAGCTTCATATATTGGTTTAGCTTCTTTTGTATCTGTATTACCTTATAGTTGATTAGAGTTAAAAATAGCTTCATTTGTAATGCTTTTATATGTTGTTTATGATACACTTAAAAAATTGGAAGTTTGTAGTATAAAAAATAAAAGAAGTATAAAAACTTAGTTTTTTATACTTCTTTTGGTTTTAGGCTTATTTCTTTTTCTTCAGCCTTTTTTTCTTTTATAACTTTTTTACTAGTTTTGAAAATAGAAACTAGATTTTTAAATAATATATATATATCAAAAATAATTGGAATTTTATAAGCAAGTTTATATTTTAAATTTCATAATCAAAATAGTATAGGAAATAAAAATAATATATTTAAATTTATATTCATATATCAAGTTTTGTTTAAAATAAAACTTATAGTTAATAATAGTGTTATGATTAATCAGTTTATTATATGAAAACTATATTTTGTATTTTTGAAAAATAAAAATATTAAATTTAAAAATGGAATATATATCAATTCTTTTGGTAGTTTTATGTCTTTTTTTGTTTTTAATTCTTTTTCATCTTTTTCAAATTCTTGATTTTGTTTTAAAATAATTTCATTTTTTATAGTATCAAATGTTTTAAAATTGTTTGAATTAAAATAATTTTTTAAATATTTTAATAAAACTATAGATAATAAATATATTTTACTTGGTGAAAATATTTCTGGTAAATTTATAGTTATAAGTTCATTTATACTAAATAAAGTAATTCATATAAATGTTATAAATACTATATAAGCTAAACTAAATAAAGTAGCTAGGTTTGTGTATCAAAAAATAAATAATAGAGTTATAATTAATGAAACAATTAGGTTTATTTTAGTAGCATTTAAAATAGTTTGATTTTTACTATACTTTCAAAAAATATAATATCAAATAAATGGTATATAGGATAAGATAATTGTTATTTTTTCTTTTTCTGTTATTTTTCAATTTCAATCAATATCTAAAATATTTTTATTTTTTGAAATATTTAAGTTTTTTGAAATATTATAGCTTTTTCAATGTGATGCATTATATATTCAAATAATTAATAGTACTAATAAAAATATATAAATAATATTTGTTATTATATTATTTATTCAAAATCAAAGTATTGAATATCATGCTAAAACTCAATTACTTATAAAAACAATATATGTAAGTAAAAATCAAAAGTGAATAAGCATGGCAGTTTTTGTATGTGCTCTAACAAAAGGATTATTTATTTCAGGGTTTTGTTTATTAAACAAAAATAATCATGAAATAAATATCATTAAATATGCAGATATTGCATTTCATTTACTTTTTTCAGATATATTTTGATTGTTTTCTAACATTTTTTTAATTTAAACTTTATATTTTGTTATTCTTCCTTATTATAACAGAAATTTAGTTATTAAACAAATATTCAATGAAATTATCAAATGTAAAATTTTACAAATCTGTATGACTTTGAAGTAAAGAATTATATTTAGATGAAAAATGAGAAATTATTTTTGTATGAAGATCAAATGTAGGGAAGTCTAGTATTATGAATGCATTATTTGAGAAAAAAGATTTAGTTAAAACAAGTTCAAGACCAGGTAAAACTTTACTTGCTAATATGTTTTTAGTAGAAAATAAATATTATCTTACTGATTTACCAGGATATGGTTTTGCTAAGTTATGAAAAAATTTAAAAGAACAATTAGATTGACTTATATCATGGTATATGGAAGAAAAATGACCATATATTAAAAAGGTAGTTATTTTAATTGATTCAAAACTTTGAGCTCAACAAGTTGATATAGATATGTATAAATATATCTTAGATTTATGATTACCAGTTACTATTGTTTTATCAAAAATTGATAAGCTTAGTAAATCTGAAATAGCTAAATCTTTAGCTTATGCAAAAAATCAGTTTTTTGGACAAGAAATAATTCCAGTATCAAGTTTAAAAAAAGTTTGAATAAAAGAGCTTGAAAAGAGTATAAAAGCAGTTTTACTTGAAAAATAAATATTTAAA
>CAZCCA010000093.1:0-1174 GCA_964497215.1 uncultured Candidatus Peribacteria bacterium
CATTTTTATTTTATTTTAAACTTATGCATTTTTTCTTCTGCTTCAAAGGTCATTGCTCATATATGAGGTGTAATTAAAACATTTTCAAGCTCAAGTAATTCTGCTTTTGGATCACTAGGTTCTTCTTCCCAAACATCAGCAAAATAATATGAATTTGGATATTTTATCAAAAAATCAATAAGTTTATTTTCATTAATAATTCCTCATCTAGAAGTATTTACTATTGTAACATCTGGTTTTAAAACTTTTATTTCTTTTTGTCATAAAAAGTTTTTTGTTGAATCAAGTAATGGTAAATGAAATGAAATAATATCAGAAGATTTAAATAATTCTTTTTTATCTTCTATTTTTTTACATAATTCAAATTTTTCTATATCTTCTATTGATAAAAATGGATCATAAATCAAAAATTGTTTTACTCAAAATCATTTTAATCTAGAATATACTTTCTTTCATATATTTCAAAATCCTATAATTGAAACAATTTTTCATGAAATTTCATTTCACATATATGCAAATCTATTTTCTATTCATTCATATCAATAATCTAATTTTCTAAAAAGATTTAATATTCAAGCAATTACTAAGTCAGCAACACTATCTGCATTTGCTCATGGAGTATTTAATACTTTGATTTTTCTTTTTTTACATTCTTCTAAATCAATATTATCAAGTCATACTCAAACTCTACAAATATATTTCAAATTTTTATATTCTGCTAATAATTTTCTATTAACTTTTACATTTGAACGAATAATTATAACATCTATTTTTTCATTATCACAATCTTGTCAAAATTTATAAATCTTATTTCATTTTTTTAAATAATTCAAAAACTCTATTTTAATCTCTGGGTAGTCTTCTAATATTTTTATATTCATTTTATTATTATTTAATATATTAATATTAATAATAGTTTACTCTCAGTATTTTTTTTGTAAATGTTTTTTGATTTATTTCAATTTATTATTAAAATAAATGCATTAATATTAAATTATTTAAATATGAAAAAAATTATATCACTTATTATTCTTTCTATACTTTTATCATCATGTTCTATTTGAACAAAAAATAACTTAGAAAAAAAAGAAGCTGAAACTAATAAAACTGTAAATCAAGAGACTAATATTTGAACAAATCAAGAATCAAATACCTGAGATATAGTAGAAACAGA
>CAZCCA010000093.1:1274-2405 GCA_964497215.1 uncultured Candidatus Peribacteria bacterium
ATTCTTTAGATAATTATGATAAACAATAAAATTATAGAAAATATCAAAAATCAAATAGATAAGGGAGATAAAAAAGCTCCTTTTTTGTTTTTGGGTAAAAATAATGATTTACTAAATTCAGATATTAAAAATCTTTGATTAGAACTATTAAAAGAATACAATATTCCTTCAAATTATTTATATCTTTTTGAAGACAATTGAGAAAAAATAAAAATAAAAGATATTGCAAACTTTGTAGAATTTTCTAATTCTAAACCTCCTTACAAATTTCAAATATTTTTAATAGAAAATATTTCTAGATTTACTATATCTGCATGAAATAGTCTACTTAAATTTTTTGAAGAACCTGATAGCTCAAATCTAATTTTTCTCACAAATAACTCTGAAAGTTGAATACTTGATACTATTTTATCAAGAGTACAAACTATAAATTTATGATGAACTAACAAAATACAAAAAGATAAATTTTTATATAGTATGATAAATAGTTATATAAAAGAAAAAAATACTGAAATATTATCTTATTATTTTAGAAATAAATTAGAAAAAGAAGATTATATAAATTTACTTGAAAATTTAATAATTTATTCTAAAGAAAACCTAGTTTTTATAGAGTATTTAGAAGAAATAGATGAAGATATAAATGCAATTAGACAAAATAATGTAGTTGCAAAATATATAGTTGATAAATGGTTAATGAGATTATAAATCTAACTAATTTTTTTAAATATGAATAAAAAAATAAAAGCATTTACATTAATAGAGCTTGTTGTTTGAATCACTATTTCAATGATGCTAATGGTATCTGTATGAATTTTTGTAAATAATTGAATGGCAAATATAATTACTCAACAAAAAGTTATAAAAAATACTTCTGAACTTACAGATTTTACAGCAAAAATCCACCAAGCAATAAATTTAACTAAATCTTGATCTATATTTCCAATAAAAACAAATTCTTGAATTATTTTTAAAAGAGATAAAAATCTATGAAACTGATGATTTAGTTATATTTGATATGAAACTATGACATGAGTATATTGTAAGAATGAATGAACTGATTCAAGTTTATACCCAGAATCAGATAAAACAAAAAATGTATTTATAAAAAACTTTATACCTTTTGAAGAA
>CAZCCA010000094.1:0-2359 GCA_964497215.1 uncultured Candidatus Peribacteria bacterium
TTTTTTATATAGATATTATTGAATGAATAGGTATTAATAATCATATTATAGTAATATTTTTTAGTTTTATTAAGTTATTATATTTTTTAACTATGCTCTTATATAATACTAAATTATCTCATATTTCAGAACTTTTATTTAATATATTATTTTTTATTAAACTAAATTTAGGATCTTTTTCTATTTTAGGATTTGTATTACATATTCTAAATATAAAGTCTAATTCATTATGTATTAGTTTATAGATATTAGTTTTTTCTATTAAAGTTATATAAAAAGTATTTTCTGAATAATCTTTTTTCTTTAATATTAATATTTCTTGAAAAATTTCTTCATGTTTATTTAGATAATCTTTTGTTATTTCATATATACTAGGAATCTGATTTGTTTTTTCCTTAAATAAATATATTATTTTTTTTTCTAGTTTTAATATTTTATAATTTAATAAAAGTAGAAAAAAAATAAATAGACAAAAAGTTAAAATAAATATTATGAATAATACAATATAATTCATAGATTTTGTAATGATAAATTAAGCTTATTATAATAATATCATAATATTATGAATAAATCAATAAACAAAATATTTTTTTGTATTTTTTATTGACTAATATCCTATTTTTAATATAATTCTATTGACAGATGTTACAAGAATTATATTGTAACATTTTTTATTACTAAAAAATAATTTATGATACAATTTTTTAAAGATTCGTTTAGAGAATTATCACATGTAGTATGGCCTACAAGAAAAGAAACTAGAGTTTATTTTTCAATTGTAATGGTTATTTTAATTATATTTGGAATATATTTATTTATTGCAAGTACTATTTTTTCTGAAATTTTATTATATCTTAAATGATTAATAGGGTAATTTTAATAATAATAGTTTTATAAAATAATTTTAATATATGTTTAATAAACCAGAATGGTATGTAATTCAAGTAGTATCTTGAACTGAAGAAAATGTTAAATCATCACTTTTTCAAAGAAGAGAAAGTTTTTGATTAGAAGATTATATTTTGGATGTATTTGTTCCTACTCATGATGTTGTTTCAGTTAGAACATGAGGTAAAAAGGTTACAAAGAAAAAAAATATTTTACCAGGTTATATATTAGTAAAAATGAATGTTACTAATGAAAGTTGGTATATAGTAAGAAATACTCCTAATGTAACTTGATTTTTATGAGCTTGAAATATACCAGTTCCAGTTTCATGAAAAGAATTAGAACAATTAAAAGGTAAAGTAGAAGAATATTCTGAAACATTTGAAACAAAATACAAAGTTTGAGATATGGCTACAATTATAAAAGGACCTTTTGAATGAAATGAATGAATTATAATGGAAGTTTTAGATAAAAAAGGAGTTGTAAAAATGAATATAAATTTAATGTGAAGAGACACTCCTGTTGAATTAGAATTTGCTGATATAAAGATTTAATTTTATTTTAAAAAAGTATTATGAGAAAAATTATTATATTTATAATATTTTTGATTAGTATTTTTATTGTAAATTTAATATTTTATTTTATTTCAGATGATTATAGATTTTTTATTAAAAAAATTAAAAATCCTGATAGAGTAGTTTATCTAGAAGAAAAGAATTATGATGATAATATTGAAAATAAAGATATTATTAAAAAAGATAAAATTTTAGATAAAAAAATATTAAATAATGCTGAAATAATAGCTACAAGTAAAGATAATAAAAAAATATTTAAGTTAAAAAATGAAGACTGAGTAGTTAATTTAAAAGATGAAATAGTTTTATGAAAGACATATAGATATATTTTGGATATTTTTTCAATTTATAAATTAAAAAAACTTGAAGTTAATTTAAATTTATTTGATATAACTGATGAATATCCTGATAATTATTTTGAGTATTATTCAAAAGATTTAACTTTATATATTTTTCCAACAAAAAATTATAAACAAATATATGATATATTTGATGTTTTGAGTAAAGAGTCTCCATTTTCTATTAATCAGGTAAATAATTTTTGAGATAATTCTTTTTATATAAATTTAGATAAAGATATTCAAGATAGATTTGTAAGAGTTATTATTTCATATAAATGAGTAGTATTTTGATTAAAAATTAAAAAAACTGAGTATGGTTTAGTTAAAGAAAAACTAAAATCATTAAAAAATAATTATTAAATAACTAAAAAAAAATGAGCAATACTATTTTAGTAACAAAAGAAGGTTTAAAAAAGTTACAAGATGAATTAGAACATTTAAAAAGTGTAAAAAGAGTTGAAATTGCAGCTAAGTTAAAAGAAGCTATTTCATTTTGAGATCTTTCAGAAAATTCTGAATATGAAGATGCAAGAAATGAACAAGCTCAAGTTGAAC
>CAZCCA010000095.1:0-2355 GCA_964497215.1 uncultured Candidatus Peribacteria bacterium
AATAATATTAGGTTTTTTATTTATTTTCTGGAATATATTTTAAAGTAATTCAATCTTCATTTGTAGTATCAAATCACATTTGTTTTAGTATATCTAAATTATTATAAGTTAGAGTAGTTTCATATTGAACTGTATTATTATTTGAAATT
This sequence comes from uncultured Candidatus Peribacteria bacterium, assembly GCA_964497215.1. Taxonomy (GTDB): domain Bacteria; phylum Patescibacteriota; class Gracilibacteria; order BD1-5; family UBA6164; genus UBA6164. The sequence continues at coordinate 150 of CAZCCA010000095.1, forward strand.
ATATTTAATTTATTTCAATTTACTTTAAATTCAATTTTTTCAGTATTATCAAAAATAAAGTATTTAAGAAAGGCCTCTTTTTCTTCACTATTCATATTAGAAGATATTTTTTCTAAATCAAAACTTCAATCTTTTTTTATGAATCATGCTTTAGTAAATTCTTTTCTATAAGTTTCACTAGAGCTATCTATAAAATTATCAGATAATGCCCATAGAAGTGCTAAACTTCATAATCAAATTTTTCAATAATTATTTTTTAATAGTAATTTTGCTTTAGGTCATGAATTTTTAATTTTATTTAGCTTTTCAACTATATTTGCTTTGAAATTAATTTTTCAAGGAGTTTTAGAATATTCAATACCTCATTTTATAGTATGATATGAAGCTTTAGCTAAATCAACAGGAGTTTTAAAAACTTGTATATGGTAGTTTCAAATATTTTTTAATCACCTTAACCATTCTCAAGATCATGCTGATCAGATTAATTCTTTTGATATATATGATACATCCATTCATAAGAAAAATAACATAGGTGCTATATCTCAAGTTGATATAAAATTATCTTTAAAACTTGCTCATTTTTGTATACCAGATTGACTAAAAATTACTTGTAATGGTCAATAAGTTGGTACTAGATATTTAGCTGAATCCATTAATTGTTCTATTCAACTTTTATTTTCATTTATATTTCATATAGAATTTATAGCTAATACTATACCAGTTGTTCATGCAAGACTACCAAATAATGCAGGAGATTTTGATACTAAACTTTTTAATTTATCAGCTTTTTTAGCTCATTCAGCTAAATTTAAAGCATGTATTTCAATATTTCTAGTTTCTTGATTAAATCTAAGAAATTCTTTCATTCAAGAAATTTTTTCCCAAAATCTAAATTTTCATAATGTTTTATTTCATAATGCTCTATTCCATTCATTTCATAAGGCATTTAGATTTTTTCCATGAGCTTCAATTGTTTGGTTTAAATGATGTTGTTTTGATAAACCAAATTTATTTTCTTTTATTCAATCAAAAACTCAATTTAGTCATTTAGAATTATATATATCTTTTTGAAAAGATTGAATTTTAGATCAAAGCTCTTTTTTTATATCACTTACGGTATCAAGATTTATTCATAATTTTTCAATATTAATATTTCATTTTAATGCTTTCTTAATATCTCATCATTTAGCTTCGGTCTCTTTTATTATATCCATTACATTAGATACATTTTTTGCTTTTTCTCAAGCAGATAGCAAATTTTGTACATTTTGTCTTAATGTGTTTCATATATTGTTTGGTCATAAATCACGAGTTTGTCATAAAGATCATAGCATTCTATCTAATAATTTTGACTGAGTTTTATAATCTTTTGTATATATTGATTTTATTCATTCAATAGAACTATTTTTTCATCACACTATTGTTTCTGCTATTGTTCTACTTAAATTATATGAAATATTATCTATTATATTAAAAATAAACATTCATTTTCTCATCATCATTCATAGAACTATGTCTTTTTGTTTTTCATCTAAATTTTTTAATTTAGCTAGTATGATATTTTCATCATTTTCATCATTTGATAATTCTAATAATTCAGTTGCTCAACTAGCAATATGTCATGCTAAATTTGTAAATGGAATAATACTAATTAATTCAAAAGCAAATAATGGTGCTTTAAATGCAGTACCCAACATTCATGAAAATATTTCTCAATAACTAATAAAACCTCATTTTTCATATTTTTCTGCTATTTGTATAAAATCAGCATCAATTCAACTATTTGTAAAAAGATTTTTTAATCTTTCTTTCTTTTCTTTATCAAATTGTTTTAGGTCAATATGGTATTCTTTAGCTACAGCAGCAACAGCCTTGTTGGCAATATTATTTTTTAAGTATTCTTTTTGTTCATCAGAGAATAAAATTTCATTTATTTCTTTGTATTTTTTATCATTAATTCCTGATAAATCACTTAACCTAAATTCTCAATTTTTAATTTTTTCAGATATCATAGCTAACTCTTTCTCATTAAAGAAATTAGGTTGATTTAATAATTGTTTTAATTTAATTTTATTTTCAGGTAAAATTGAATCACCAGTTTTTTTATTAAATTGTTTTACAAATTCATCTCAAACATTATTTATTTTTTTCTTAGTTTTTTCTATTTCTTTTGAACTTAATTTTTCCTTAGCCTTATCTCAAGCTT
>CAZCCA010000096.1:0-2344 GCA_964497215.1 uncultured Candidatus Peribacteria bacterium
AATTTAATTTTTAATAATAATAAATGCAAAAAGAAACATTTTTTATAACAACTCCCATTTATTACACAAATTGAATACCTCATATTGGTCATGCTTATAGTTCATTTATAGCTGATACAATTGCTAGAAATAATAAGATAAATTGAAAAAAAACTAAGTTTTCTACTTGAGTAGATGAAAATTCTCAAAAAGTAGTAGAAAAAGCAGCTGAAAAAAATATGAGCATAGATTCATATCTTGATTTAATGGCAAATAAACATAAATCTGTATGGGATTTACTAAAAATAGATTATACAGATTTTATTAGAACTACTGATGAAGTTCATCATAAACTTGTAAGAGAAGTATTACAAAAATCTTTTGATAATGGTGATATTTATGAATGAGAATATGAATGAATGTATTGTGTATGATGTGAAGCTTTTAAAAAAGATGAAGATTTAGTATATTTAAATATAGAGCAAAATGTTACTTTTCCTATTACTGATAAGGTAAAAGTAAATGATAATATTATTAAAGTTTGTCCTGATCATTTAAAAACACCAGATACAATAAAAGAAAAAAACTATTTTTTCAAACTTTCTAAATACGAAGATAAATTAAAAGAATTTTATAAAAATAACCTAGAGTTTGTTATACCAAATGATAGGTTTAATGAAGTAAAAGCATTTGTAGATAGATGACTTGAAGATTTTTCTATTTCTAGAGAAACAAATAAATTTGGTGTTAAACTTCCTTTTGATGAAACTCAGGTAACATATGTTTGGTATGATGCACTATATAATTATGTAACTGTAACTACTCCTGAATGGGAACAAAAAGAATTTAGTAAATCATCAAAATGATATAATTTTTGGCCTGCCGATTTACATGTAGTTGGTAAAGATATTATTAGATTTCATGCTATTTATTGGCCTGCTATGCTTATGTCTGCATGATATGAATTACCAAAACAAATACTTACTACTTGATTTTTTACAGTTGATTGACAAAAAATATCTAAATCACTTTGAAATGCTATTGATCCAGTAAAATTTTCTAAAGAATATTCAAAAGATTTATTAACTCTATATTTATTGTATAGTTTTAATATTGGACAGGATTGAGATTTTGATAAAAAGCAAGCAATTCTTACATATAATGCAAAATTAGCTAATAATTTTTGAAATTTAGTAAATAGGGTAGTTGTTCTTACTTTAAAATTAGGTTTAGAAAATGGATTACAATGAGAGTTAGAAAAAAATATAAAATCTAAAATAAATAATTATAATAATAATTTTGATAAAAATATTTCTAAATACAATTTAAAAGAATCCTTGGATTTATCATTTAAATTTTTAGATGTATTAAATAAATATGTAGATGAAACTCAACCTTGGACTTTGATTAAAGATGAATTTAAAAGAGATGAAGTTATAAATATATTTTATACTATTGCTGAATGATTAAGACAAGTATGATTAAATCTTTATTCATTTTTTCCAGAAAAAATGTGAGAATTATTTAATAAAATAGGATTAAGTTGATATGTAGAAGAATTAGAAGCTTGAAAAATACAAGAATTAAGAAATAAAAAAGAGGTATTTATGATAAAGGAAAAAGGGGAAGCATTATTTGAAAGATTTGATGTTAATTAATAATTTTAAAATATGAAATTTTATATTTGAGAAAAGGAAGTTGAATTTGATGAAAATACTTATCAATTAAAATTTGATAAAAAAATAATAGATCCAGTTATTAGAACTTATTCTGATATGAAAGAGTTATATTATGATAAATGAGATTTAGATGATGATAAATGACTTTATTTTATGTTTAGAAGTGTTTATTTAAACAAAAATGATGAAAAAAAGTTTAAAGAAAATAATTTTAGATATGATATAACTGTTATTCTTCCAGAAATAGTTTGAAATGAGTTTAATAAAACTTATTGACATTATCATCCTAAAAAATCTGATTGAACTAAATATGAAGAAATTTATGAAGTACTATCATGAACAGCAATATATTTACAACAAAATGAAAATGAAGTAAAATATACAAATGCTTTTAGTTGAGATAAAGTTGTTATGAATGAATGATTTGGTCATATAACTATAAATCCTAGTGATGAAGATATTTTAGTAATGGCAAATATTGTTGATGATAGTTTTTCATCTGAATATTGAGTATATAAAGATTTAAAATGATGAAATTATTATTATAAAACTACTTGATTTGAAATAAATCCAAATTATAAAAATGATTTAAAAATAGTTGAAAGTGAAGATTTATTTGATTGAGATAATATATATGATGAATTTTTAGTAAATCCAGATAGATTTAATTTTTTACATTAAAAAAA
>CAZCCA010000097.1:0-2324 GCA_964497215.1 uncultured Candidatus Peribacteria bacterium
TATATTATTTAATAATTATAAACTATGACAATCAAATTAAAAGATATTAAATTATTTGAATGAGTTGATTTAGGGTATGTAAAAATGATAATTGATAACTCTAGAAGAATAAAAGTAAAAAAAGATGAAGTTATTTTATATGAATGAGGAGAATCAAATTGAAAAGCATATATTATTCAAGATTGAGTGGTAAGAGTAGAGATTTGATGAAAAGAAGTATCTAAGTTAACAAATTGAGAAATTTTTTGAGAAATGGCATTAATTACAGATGATAAAAGAATAGCTACAATAATTGCTGAAACAGATTTAATTTTATTACAAATAGATAAGAAATTATTACATACTATTATTAAAAAATTTAAAAATGGTAAAGATATTCAAAAAGTATTCATGGATAGAATTTTAGAGAATGTTAGGAAATAATTTTGATAATAAGTCAATAAAAGATTTGCTTTTATTTTAAAAAACTATATACTCTGTTTGTCGAAAAAATAAGAAGTTCCAAATAGCTCATATAAAGGGAAAAATTGAGCAGGTGAACTTATCTGCGCAATTTGATTTATATAGTTTTGGAAGTCTACCCTCATAAAAGAAGGACTTGCATTATTGCGTGTTCTTCTTTTTTTGATGTTATAATTATTAACATATAAAAAATATGTCAGATACAATAGAGAAAAAAATAGATGCAGAAGATACTACAAATAAAACTACTTTTGCAGATTTAGGTTTATCACAAAAAATGCTTGATAAAATTACTGCTAAAGGTTATATGTATCCTTCAGCTATTCAAGCAGGAGTAATTCCTTTACTTTTAAATTGAGAAAAAGATATTATAGGACAAGCTCAAACAGGTACATGAAAAACTGCTGCTTTTGGTTTACCTGTTTTAGAAAGATTAGATCCTAAGTCAAAAAATATTCAAACTTTAGTTTTAGCACCTACTAGAGAATTAGCTATACAGGTTGCTGAAGAATTAAAATCATTTGCAGATAAAGATGTAAAAATTCAATTATTATATGGGGGACAAAATATTAGAGATGAATTAATGTGATTAAAAAGAAATCCACAAATAGTTGTTTGAACTCCTGGTAGAGTTATTGATCATTTAACAAAAAGAAAAACTTTAAAAATAGATAATCTTAAATATTTCATTCTTGATGAAGCAGATGAAATGTTAAATATTGGTTTTAAAGAAGAAATTGAACAAATTATTGAATATACTCCAAAAGAAAAGAAGGTTTTATTATTTTCTGCTACTATGCCAAGATCTATAAAAGATATTGTAAATAAATATATTAAAGATCATGATTTAGTTTCTATAGAAAGAAAAGAATTAACTAATTCAAATATTGAACAAAAAGTATATAAAGTAAATGAAAGAGATAAATTTGAAGCTTTATGTAGAGTTATTGAAGTTGAATTTGATTTTTATGGTATTTTGTTTTGTAGAACAAAAGCTGATGTAGATAATGTTGCTGCAAAACTTATGACTAGATGATATAAAGTTGAAGGTATACATTGAGATATTGATCAAAAAATGAGAGAAAAAACACTTACAAGATTTAAAAATTGAGCAATAAAAATATTAGTTGCAACTGATGTAGCTGCAAGATGAATTGATGTAAATAATTTAACTCATGTAATTAATTATTCACTTCCAGATAACCCAGAAACTTATACTCATAGAATTTGAAGAACAGGTAGAGCAGGTAATAAATGAGAAGCTATATCATTTGTTTCAAGAAAAGATTCTAGAATGTTATCATGGGTTGAAAGGACTATAAAAACTAAATTAAAAGTAGAAACTTTACCTAAAATTTATGATGTTATAGAATTTAAAAAGAAAAGATTAATAGATAATACTAGAGAATTATTAAAAAATAAAGATGAATTACATTATATTGATTTAGCTAAAGATTTATTAGAATTATCTGATGAACCAGCTATAGTTTTAGCTGCAATTTTAAAAGAAGGTTATGGTAAAGAATTTTCTACTACTCATTATAATGACTTAAAAGAAGAAAATTTTTGAAGTTCAGATAATAGAAGATGAAATTCAGGAGTAGAATGAGAAAGAAGATTATTTGTAGCAAGAGGTAATTTAGATTGAATGACTCCTGGTGAATTAATTAGATTTATTGAAAAATCTACTAATACAAAAATGTGAGATGTTTGAAATATTGATATAATGAGAGAATTTTCATTTATTAATGTTAAAGATGCTGATGCTGATATTATTTTAAGACATTTTAAAAATGAAAATCCTAGAAAACCATTAATTGTTGAAGCCAAATCAAAAGATTGAGGTGGATCAAGATGAGGTT
>CAZCCA010000098.1:0-2296 GCA_964497215.1 uncultured Candidatus Peribacteria bacterium
ATAATTTTCTTCTATTTTATTTATATTGAAATAATTTAATGAACTATTTTTGTCTATAATTCATTTTTTTATAAATATTTTTTCTAGTGGAGATCATATAATATCTTTTTTTGTATCATCTATTCATGATTTTGATATATCCCTTAGTTTTGTTTTTATTGTATCTAAATCATTTATTTTTGATTTATTTTCTCATACTAAACTTATTATACTATTTAATATTTTTTTAAGTTCAGTATTATTTATATAATTTTCTTTATCTATTTTTATATTTAATGAAGGATCTATGGTATTTAATTTTTTAATAAATTCAAATCTATTATCCCATATGAAATCTATATTTAGTTCTGATAATGTTTTTTTAAATTCTAATAAATTTTTTAGATTTTGAGGGTTATTTTTTATAGTGTCAAATTCATTTTTAGTAATATTAATTCCTTCATTTCATTCTTTTCAATTATCTATGTTATATCAATCAGGAGTTTGAATGTAGGCTAATGTATCTCAATTTGGATAATTTATAGTTTTTGTTTTGTAAAAATTATTATTTATATCATCACCTAAAAATTTAGTATTTTTTCTATTTTCTTTAAAATTTTTATATGCTTCTTCTTTAGTTCATCAATTTTTTATTATATTTAAGTATTCTTCTATTTCTTTATCACTAGCTTGTGATGTTTCAACTATTCTTTTTGCTTTTTCTACTTCTTGTTTTTTTCTTATCAACTTGTTTTTTAATTCTTCTAATTTTTTTATTTCTTCAGGTGTTTTATTTTTTTTACTTTCTAAACTTTCAGTTTCTTGTTGTATAGTTTTTGTTTCCTCTTTTTTTATTTCTAAATGTGTAGCTGTTATTATTTTAGCTAATTTTTGTCTATCTTTTTCAGTTATTGTTGATAAACCATTTTTTTCTAAAAATTTATTAATTTCACCTTGTATAAAAATAGTAAGTTCAAATCAACAAGCTTCTTCAGAATTATTTAATTTTTCTAATCATTTATCAAATATAGATTTATAATTTTTTTCTGCTTCTTCTAGAAGTATTTCTTCTTGTTTTTTTGATAGTTTTTTATCTTTTATTTTTTCTTTTATTACACTAATAAATTCTTTTTTAAAATTGTTTTCTCATATTATTTCAATTTCTGCTTCTTTAGATAGAGATAAAATAGTATAAAATTTTTTTCTATCCTTTTCTTCTGATAATGATGGACAAGCTCTATTATATTTATATTTTTCATGAAAATCTTGCAAATCTGAAAAAGGAGTCTCTTTTATTTCTTCTTTTGTAGGAATTTTTGTTAATTTTGGGATAGTTTCTTCAGGATTTTTGATTATATCACTAAAACTAATAACTTTTTCTATAATGCTATCAAGTCATAATTCTCCTAATAATTTTTGAGTTATAGTATCTCATTTGTTATTTTTCCATAATTCAGATAATTCTTTTAATTTTTCTTTTCAAAATTTCTCTTCTAAAGTTTTTATATTTAATTTTCATTTTGACTTTAGGTACTCTAAGTAATTTGATAATCATTTAGAATTTAATTCTGATACTCTTATATTTTCATCTTTTAATTGCTTTTCAAATTCTTCTATTTTTATTATAAAATGTTCTCAGTTTTTATATCAAATTATTTCATTATTTTCATCTATATCAAATTCTAAAAGAGTTTCATTTACTGTATTATATATTGCTCAAAAACTTTTACTAAAAAATCATTTTGAGTTATATTCAACTTTTTTAAGATCACTATATTCTTTTGCTATTTGGTTAAATTCAATCTTGTCAATTTTTCCATCTTTTAATGCTAAATTTATTTTATCTTTTATTTCATTATATTCATTTATTGCTAATTTATATTCTTTAGAATTTTCTCATAAATCATTTTTTAATTTTTTTAATATTTCATCAGCTTTATTTTTAAATTTTTCTATTATATTAATAATATTTTTTAAATCTTTAACTTCTTTTTTTAGCATATCTAATTCTTTAGAAGTTAATATTTTTCATTCAATTGAGTTTTCTTGTAAGGCATAATTTCTTGAATCTATTACATCTTGATATTCTTTTTTAAATTTTTCTAATAACTCAGGTTTATCTTTATATATAATTTTTAGTTTTTCATATATTTCTTTTGCTTTATTTAGTTCTGAATTAAATATTTCATTTTTTATAATTTCTGGAACATGTTTTGATATATTTTCAATTGTTGAAGTCATAATTATTTTTAAATTATATTTTTATTATTTTAACATATTATTTGAATTTATTCTAAATAATTCTATTGACAAATAT
>CAZCCA010000099.1:0-2239 GCA_964497215.1 uncultured Candidatus Peribacteria bacterium
TACTTTTAGGGGGTTAGTTTAACATAATAGTCTGGCTTTTTATTTGCAAAAAAAACTAAATATATTAAATTAATATTAATATATATTAACTATTTAAAATGATTGAAGAAAATAATCTAGAAGAAATTTCTAATGAAGAGGAATTTGAATGAACAGTTTTAGAATTACCAAATTATATTGAAATTATATCTAAATGATTAGATTTTAAAAAATTTCAAGTAGAAACAGTTTTAGAACTAGTATGAGAATGAGCTACTGTACCTTTTATTGCTAGATATAGAAAAGAAAGAACATGAAATTTAGATGAAGATAATATTAGAGGTATTATAGAATTTAGAGATAAAACTGAAAAACTTCATAAAGCTAAACAAACAGCAGTAAATTGAATTGAATCAATGTGAAAAATGACTGATGAATTAATGAATAATATATTAAAAGCTAAAACTTTGAAAGAAGTAGAAGAAATATATAAACCATACAAGAGTAAGAAAAAAACTAAAGCAATGATTGCAATTGAAAAATGATTTCAAGTTGTTGCTGATATGATTAAAAAAAATAGAGAATTTGAAATTCCCAAAGAATTATTAGAAAAATATTCTGAAGAAGAGATTTTAGAATGATGTGTTTATATAATTGCTGCTGAAATTTCTTCTAATGCAGATTTAAGAGCTGATTTACTTGAAACTCTACAAAAATATTGAAATATTATTTCAAAAATAAAGACAGAAAAAGCATTAGAAAAATTAAATGAAAAAGATAAAGCTCAAATTTCTAAATTTAATATTTATGCTGAATTTGTAGGTAGAATTTCATATTTAAAACCTTATCAAATATTAGCTTTAAATAGATGAGAAGATTTAAAAATATTAACAGTAAAAATAGAAAAAACTGATAAAACTTATGAGTGATTAGCTTTTCATTATGCTAGATTATTAAAAATAAGGGTCCCTTTTATTGATATTTTAGAAAAAGCATTTAAAGAATGATATGATACATTATTTAAATCTGTAGAAACTGAGTTAAGGTGAATATTATCTGAAATATGAGAAGATGATGCTATTGAAACATTTAAACAAAATTTAGCTAATTTACTTATGACTAAACCTGAATATGGTAAAAAAATATTAGCTATTGATCCTTGATATAAAGCATGATGTAAAATGGCAATTTTAGATGAATTAGCAAATCCTTTAAGTTTTGATAAAATATTTTTACATCAAAAAGATAGTTCATTAACAAAACTTAAAAATATTTTAGAAAAAGAAAAACCTAGTGTAATAGTAGTATGAAATGGAACATGAGTAAATGAGACTATTGAGCTTATACAAAGTATATCTGATATTGATACTTATATTGTAAATGAATCATGAGCTTCAGTTTATTCAGCTTCAAAAACAGCAAAAGAAGAGTTTCCAGATTTAGATTCACTTGATAGATGAACTGTTTCAATTGGTAGAAGATATATTGATCCATTATCTGAATTAGTAAAAGTTCCAGTTTGAAGTATATGAGTAGGTATGTATCAACATGATATGCCAGAAAAAAAATTAGAAGAAAAACTTGGAAATGTAGTTGAAGATGTTGTTAATGAAATATGAATAAATGTAAATACATCTTCAAGTTATGTATTAAATCATATTTCTGGTATAGATAAAAGAGCTGCAAAAAAAATATATAATCATAGACCATATAAATCTAGAAAAGATTTAGCAAAACAATTATCTGATAAAGTTTATGAACAAGCAGTTTGATTTTTGAGAGTTCCAGAAAGTAAAGAAAAACTAGATAATACAGATATTCATCCTGATCAATATGAATTAGCTAAATATATTTTAGAAAATAATATATCATTAGATAATTTTGCTGAAAATAAAGAAGTGTTAGTTAAATTATATCCTGATGTTGCAAGTTCTACAGTTGAATTTATTTTAGATGCATATGAAAATTTATGACTTGAAAAAAGAGTAAATTCTAGTCATAAAAAAGTTACAAAAAAATGAAATATAGAAATAAAAGAGTGAGATATAGTTGATTGAGTAGTTAGAAATGTAGTTGCTTTTTGAGCTTTTGTAGATATTGGGATGAAAAATGATGGTTTAGTACATATTTCTCAAATAGCTGATAAATTTGTATCTGATCCTAAAGAATTTGTTGAAGTTGGACAATCTGTGAAAGTAAAAGTTACTGGTATAGATGAAAAAACAGGGAAGATTCAATTAAGTATGAAAAATATATAAAA
>CAZCCA010000100.1:0-2229 GCA_964497215.1 uncultured Candidatus Peribacteria bacterium
ATAATATTAAAATTTATTTTGGACTATTATATAGTTTTAAGAGAATAGTCAAAAAATCCTGCTTTTAAGCAGGATTTTTGATGTATTTGAAAGTATACTCTGCATCTAAATTAAGTATATTTAACATATCATTATCAATTAACCAATCTCATTGCACTTTTGGATTATGTGATATAATATTTAATTTATTATTAGATATATTTATTTTTATATTATTTAATATGTCTTTTCAAAAAGTTTCACTTATCAAATATTTTATACAAAGCTCTTTCTCTTTATCTCATAGATTTTCAACTTCTTTTTTAAGTTGTTGTTTATCCATTTTTCAATCTTCACCAAAAATACTTTCTAATTTATTATCTGCAAAAACTGTTTCCATTCATAAATATCATACTCAAAGTAATATTGCAATAACTCTTAATTTAGGTCTTTTTATAGATTTAGTATTTTCTATAGATTTTGATAGAAGTGATCAAAAAGATTTTCAGTTTACTATAGCTTTTCATATAGAATAAGTTCATTCTCAAGCTCATCTAATTATAGAATATATATCTGTTATAGGTTTTAGCATATATGTTCAAGCTGCTCTAGAACCTCATTTAATAAATTCTTTTGTTAAAAATACTGAATCAAGTGTTAGTAAAGCTCAACCAATTCATGCCTCAACTGCATTAATAGATTCAATTTTTCAGTTTTTCCAACTAAATCAACTATCTGATACTAACATTATAGGTCATACTATTGGTAATAGATATTTCATTTCTTTTTTTAACTCTTCAAAGAATGGTTTTTCAGAATTATATGCTATTCAGGCAACTGCAATTATAGGTAATTTATCTAAAGTTCATTTAACTAAATCAGGAAATTTATTTGCAAGAATATTCCATTTACTAATTCATTTTTTTGCAGCATCAATAGATTCAAAATGTAAAACTAACCTATCTCAAGCTCTCGATATTTCTCATATATTTGATAATTCTCTTAGTTTTCATATACCTTTTGATAAGAAATTACCTTCAAACATTTTAGTTTGAGAACTTGTTATGGCTTTTAATTTTTCATTTAATCTAAATAAATCTGCATTTGCTCAAAATCATAACATAGAATACACTGATCATCTTGCTCAAAGAGTATTTGATATTAAATTTCTATCTTTGAAAGATGATACAAATCTATCAAATGGGATATCTTTATTTGGAAGATTATCTATTCAAGCTTTTTTTAATAATTCAATAGCTTTAGAAGTATCTCATTCAGATTTTGAAAGTATATGTAGTATTTTATAATTTTCTTTTACTTTATTTAAGTTTTTAATTGCTTCATCAAGAGCTCATGTTACATCATTATGTACTCATAATGACTTTGAAATTTTATCAAGATTTTTTATTTGTTTAGGATAATCATTTTTTATAGAAGCTCATACTAAATCATGTGTTTTAACTGAAGTTTTTGTTGCAAATTCAATTCAGACTCTTGAAACTGTTTCAGAAATAGATCATATTATATTTAATAATAATCATCATTTTCTGTATAGCAATCATACTATTAGAGCTTTTTCTGTTTCAGACATATTTTCAACAGATTTATTAAAAGTATCTATACTAATTTTATCTGAAATTCATAATGCACTAGCTGATAATTTAATTACTTCACCTGATGCATCAGCAAATTCTAATCAAAATGCAGATATTGGAATAATATTTTCTGTTAATAATCAAATAAGTAATGCAGTTGAATTTATAATAGCTTCAAATAATGGTCAAAACAAATCATTTATTCTAATTTCTTGATTATTATTTATTTCTATAAATTTTCAGATACTTTCATCACTTAGTGTTGTGTTTTCTTTTACAAGTTGTTCTAATTTTTTTAATTTATCTCATTCCAATTTAATAGAATATTTTGAACTAATTTCTTTTGTTATAGATTGTACAATTCTTTTTTGTGCATCTATTTTTATTTTTTCTATTTGTTCCGGTTTAAGAATTTCTTTATATATATTTGGTATTATTTGGACAATATCATAATATGTAAGTTTACCAGATTTTAATTTATCATTTAATTGTCTTAATTGTTCTTTGCTTAATTTATTTATTGATTGTTCTAGTTTATTTTTATTTTCTTCTGTTAAAGTATCTCAAAAAGTATTTACAATATATTGTTTTACATCATCTTTAGTTTTTTCTATTTCTTTTGAACTTAATTTTTCCTTAGCCTTATCTCAAGCTT
>CAZCCA010000101.1:0-2189 GCA_964497215.1 uncultured Candidatus Peribacteria bacterium
TTTTTCATCTTTTCATAGAATATCTTCAAAAAATTCATAAGATTTTTCAAAAAATAACTCAAACATTATCATTATACCACTTTTAGGAAAAAATTTATATCCTATATAAAGTAGAGCAATTATTCAAATCTCAACTAAAAGACCTGTAAAACTAGCTTGCCAAACTAACATTTCTTTTACTATATCTTGCATAAAATAAGTTAAATATTAATTTTTTCGCAAGGAGTATATGCAGATATAATTAAAAATCAAATTAAATACTCTAGTTTTTAACATAAAAAAATCTACTATAAATTATAGTAGATTTTATTGTTCTATAATTTTATTTAAGTTTAATAAAATCTTCTAATTTTCAAGTATTAATATTTGTCTCTTTTATTAAATCATTACTTATTGAATATGTATTATTTCATACCCATAAAGCTCTTTTAATAAAACTATTTCTATACTCCCAATTTCTAGATGCCAAATATTCTCAAATAGTTGAATCAGCATAACAATATTTTGGTACATATTGATTTCTAACTGGTTCACAATATTCTCATCAATTTAATAATTTATGACAAACAGGTTCTTTATTTTCTTTGACTATATATTTAGAACATTCTTTAATTCTTTCTTTCTCAATATTTGTTTTATCAATATGTGTAATTCTAAAATCTTCTTTTATTCATTTATTTTTATCTATATCTAATACAACAAGTCATTGAAAAAAATCTATATGTCTATAAATATCATTTTTATCATTCTTATAAAGAGTAGCTGGTAGAAATAATTTATTATCTGAAGTTTTCCACATAAACATTCTAGGATTTCTTAATGCTTCAGAATAACTTCAATATCCTCACAAAGTATAACTATATTTTTGTTTTGGATTTTTAAAATCTGAAACATCATATAAATCTATCTTTAAACCACTATTTACAGTACCTCCCCATTTATTAGTTGTAGTATCATATCCTAATCATATTAAATGATTTTCATCATAAGGATGTAAATATGTAGAATAACCTGGAATTTTTAGTTCACCTAAAACTTTTGGATTAGATGAATCAGACATATCTATTACAAAAAAAGGATCAATTTGTTTAAATGTAACAAGGTAAAGCTTATTTCAAATATATCTACTTGATTTAAAATCTTCACCAGAACCTAAATTTTTAAGATTTCATTTTAATTTTAAATTTTTATCTAATATATATAAATTAGTATGTCTTTTATTTCATTTAAAACTCCAATCATTAACTTTTGTAAGTATTCTAAAATCTCACTTATATTCATCCATACTATATTGAGTTAATGGAGAACCTGGAATTATAGTAGAAGTTTGATATTTTAAATTATCTCAATCTACATTTATTTTATGAATAAGTGTATTTGTTCATCTAGGATACCATGGAAGTATACATGCCATTCCTTCTGGACAACTAAAATTATAAGCTTGATACATATATGAAGTTAAATACATATTATCTAAACTCATATATAACTCAGTATTTGAACCTGCTATTACTTTTGTTTTTACTTTTTTTTCAGTATCTTTTATATTTATAACTGAAATAATATTATAACTAGGTGAAAAATCATATTTTTTTAAAGTATTAACATCAGGTAAAACATATTCTATTTCATTACATTTAGCTATATTTCAAGAAACAATATTATAAGGTAATTTTTTTCATCTTAATTTTAAATTTTGACTATTTATATTATTTGTTTTACTAATATCTATTTTAGTAGGCATTATTTTTTTAATATCTATATTTATATCATCAACTGATTTAAAGTTTCTATATGGTATATTAAAATTATTATTACTAATTACATATAAATAATCTCAAATTTTTCTAGTTTTTCTTAAATCTCAATCAGAAATATATAATTTAGATAATATAGGTTTATTTATATTTGTAGTATCAAAAACAATAGTATAAGTCTTTGAGTTTCTATCTATCCAATAACCAAATTTAGAATAGTCTACATCACTATATCAGCTGGAAACAATTACTAATCTATTTTCTGATATATATAAAACTGGTCTATTAAAATTATCTGGTAATTTAATTTTTTTTATAATTTCTAATCAATCAACCTTAACTATATAAACATATTTATCAGAATCATTATAATAATAAATATATTTTCAATCAGTTTTTACAATATCAGATTCATCTACTCAATCTACTTGA
>CAZCCA010000102.1:0-2124 GCA_964497215.1 uncultured Candidatus Peribacteria bacterium
TTCTTTATAAAGCTTGTGTATTGTAGTGAAAAAAAAGCATATTGCAAACTTTTTTTTCATTTTTTTAAATAAAAAATATATTAGCTTAATATAGCTTATAATAAGCTATATTTTTCTCTTTGCTTTTAATATTTTTCAATCATATTCTATGATATTTGTTATATTATTTTTTTCATCATAAACAAATAAATCTACTCATTGTTTATACTTGAAATCTCATTTAACTTTTAATCAATTATTTATTTTTTTTAAAATATTATTATTAAGTTTTATAAATTCTTTATTTTTAAATATTTCTTTTATATCTAAAACTTTTTCTCAATCAAAATTATCTAAATCTTGTCATAGTGATATATATAAATCTCATATTTTTGTTCTTCTAAGTTTTGTGATATATCATCATGTATTTAATATATTTCATAAATCATTTGCAATTGATCTGATATATGTTCCTGCACTAACTTCTGCTCTTAATGAAAGTAAAGGATAATTATAATCTAATATTTCAATATTATAAATATTTACTTCCCTAAATTTCATTTCAACTTCTTTTCACTCTCTCATTAAATCACATGCTTTTTTACCATTTATCTTTAATGCTGAATATTTTGGTGGAATTTGTTTAATATTTCAAGTAAATTTTTCTTTTAATATTTTATCTATTTGATCAATTTTTAACTCTTTTTTAAATTTTTCTTGTAAAGATTTTTCTAAAAATTTTACTTCTTCTCATAAATCAAATGAACTAGTAGATCAATCTAAACTAATAGTAAATTCATAAGTTTTTTTATCTTTTTCAAAATAAGGAATAAGTTTTGTATAATTTCAAGTTGCAATTAAAAGAGCACCTGTTGCCAGAGGGTCTAATGTACCAGTATGTCACATTTTTCTAATATTTAATGTTTTTCTAAGAATTCTTATAACATCAAAACTAGAATAATTTAAAGGTTTATCAATTAAATAAAATCTATTTTTATTCATAATTAAAAGAACTTTGTGAATTAAACCATTTAGGAGTAGTATCAATACCTAAATTTGGTTGTATAAAATTAAACTTTCTAAAATTAAAATATCATAAATCTAAAAATACATGACCAATAATATCTTCTTTTTTAATAAAATTTGTTCTTCAATCAATAGAACAACTAGAAAAACATTCTCTAGAATCAGTTGAATGATTTCTATTATCTCACATTACAAAATATTGATCTTGTCATAATGTATATATATTAGCTGACTTACTTCATCAAACAAAAGTATATCATTTATTTTCATCATTTAAATATTTTTCATCAAGTTTAACAAAATTTTCAAATCATGCTTTTTTTAAATATACATCTCAATTTTCTATTTTTATTTTATCTCCAGGAATTCAAACAATTCTCTTTATAAAATATTCTTTACTTTCACTTACATGAGGTTTAAATACAACAACATCTCATCTCTTTGGTTCTTTTAAATAAGTAGATAATCTATCAACAATTATAAATCCTTTATCATAAAATGATGGATACATTGATTGTCCATTTATTTGAAATGGCATAGCAATAAAAGTTCTAATAAGTAAAACAATTACTCATATAACAATTAAATCCTTTAAGAAATCTAAAACTTCATTTTTTTTCATTACTTTTTTATTATAAAACATATGAAAATATTATATTCTTTTATAAATAATTGCAATAAAAACTATATTCAATATGAATATAGTTTTTAATCTTCATCTGATTTTAACCAATCTGGAACCTTCATACCATCATCCCAAAGCTCAGTATTACTTTTTTCATTAGCTTTAGTTTCTGTTGATTCTTTTTTAGTCTTATTAGATTTTTCTGATTTTCAAGTAGTTTTTTTAGTAGAACTTACTTTTTTAGTAGCTGTTCTTTTTCTACTAGAATTTTTTTCATCTTGTTTTTTATCAGATGTTTTATTTAAATCATCAGATTTGGTATTTTTATTATTTATTTCCTGTTTTTCTTCATTATTTTCTGATTTTGTTTCTATTTTATTTTTTGTATCTTGTTTTTTTTCAGATGAATTTGATCTAGTTTTTCTTGTACTAGTTTTTTTAACTACTTTTTTAGTATTAACATCTTTATCATTTTCTAGATTTTTATTTTCTTT
>CAZCCA010000103.1:0-2101 GCA_964497215.1 uncultured Candidatus Peribacteria bacterium
AATTCCTGAATAAATATTTTTAGATAAATCTTTTGAAATATCACTATAATTTTTTAATGGAACAATTAAATCTAATCATTCAGTTCAAGGTTTCTCTGGTTTAAATATTCAAGCCTTTTCTAAATTATTTTCTAATCTATCAAATTGTCTTTCTACTGGATAATTATAAACATTAAACTTTGGAATTATTGATATTAAAATTATAAAAAATGCTAGAGAAATAGGAAGAGCAATAAGTGATTTTTTCTTACTAAAAACAAAATGTAAACTTATAACTAAAAGCCAAAGTCCAAATATTACAATAAAATATCTATTTACAGTCAAATCATATTGAGCAATTCTCAAATAAATTGCATAAAAAAGCATAAAAATTTGTGGAATTACTGCATATGGAAATATTTTTCTAAAAAGTTTTATAGCTTTAGAGTCTTTTTCAAAAATATAAGAAAAACTATAAGTTAAATATCAAAATATTGAAAAACCAATTACCAACCAACTAATTTCACCTTTTGGCCAATCTCAGAAGTTTGCAAGAACTTTTATACTATAAGCATAAAGTATGAAGAAATATAGATATATAAATGGAACTGCTACAAATTTTACCAAAAATGAAAAAAATGCATTTCAATTAAACTTATCAGATAAAAAACTTTTTTTATCAGGAATATTAAATAATAAAAATAAAGGAGAAAGGAGAGAAAAAACAATAATTGCCCAATTTCAATAAGTCTTTTTTTCACTAATATCTAAATCAAAAAGTGTATTAGTTGCAGTTATTCAAATAGCTCAAAGAGCAAATAATACTAAAGCAAAAATAAAACTAATTAATATTACAACTGAAATATTATAAAAATATGTATAAAAAACTGATTGTTTAACTATTCATAATCCCTCTGTCTTTCAGACATCTCCCTTTAATACTAAAGGGAGAAAAATGTTTTTAATATATGGAGCAAAAAACAAATAAGAAGTTATTCAAACAAGACTTAGTATAAAAAATATTATATTTTCTATATTATCTATATCAGAAGTAAAAGTAAAGAAAAATAATATTCCAAAAACTATAGGAATTAGTTGAAAAATATTTTTCTTAATTTTAGAAAAATCAGTATTTTCAACACTTAAATAAGCTCAAATACTAAAGATAAAAGTAGCAATTAAAGATAAATTAGCTATTAATAATTTTTTTCATAAACCAGTATCATTATCAGTAAAGTGCAATAATATAAAAAATATTGTTGCAACTATTAAAGCAATAATCACAGATAGAGGAAACCTATCCCAAATATTTTTTATTTTTTTCTCCAAATTTTCTAAAGAAAATATTTTTTTTAGTTTCATATTTTTACAATTAAAAAATATATTTATTTTATTAATTCATTATAATTAACCCAAAGTAAAGCATCTAAATGTAATTCTGGAATATTTAATTTTTTACTTAAATCAAAATAAAACTTTTTTATATCCTCATAATCTCATTTATATTTTTCAAATAATCCAATCAAACGAGAATCTATTGGAAGATTTATACTACTAGGAAAATAATTAATTTTATTATACATATTTCTAGCTCAATAAGAAAACATTTTTACAGTAAAAACTATAGTTTTTGCATCTTTTTTTTGTTTCATAGTTTTAGCCAAATTGTCTCTTAATATTTGCATATCATTATAAAACTCTTCTTCATTTCAAGTAAAAATTTTTAAAAAAGATTTTAATTTTTGTAATCTTTTAATTTTTGTATCTATAAATCTCTTATTGTTTTTTGATTGTTTTATAAAATTTCATACTTCTTCTAATAAACTTTCTCTTTTTATATAAATATTAGAAAAATAACTAGAAAATTCTTCCCAATAATCTTCTCATTTTCAAGATAATTGATAACAAATAATAGAATTAGAAATTATAAGAGCTAAATATAAATCTTTATTTTTTATATTTTTATATAATTTTGTTAAAGCTTTAAATTGCCTATCTGATTCTTCAATTTTTATAGTATCATCTAAAGAATATTTTTTTAATTTATTATATAATTCTTGCATATTTATTTTATTAATAATTAACTAAATAATAAATATATTTAAATTTAAAGCAAAAAAAA
>CAZCCA010000104.1:0-2058 GCA_964497215.1 uncultured Candidatus Peribacteria bacterium
ATTCTAGATTTAAAGTCTTGTAAACCTTCAATAGTTTGTTCTTTTGTCTTATAATTTCTAACTGAAACAGTTCAATCATTTACTTCTTGTTCACCTATAACTAATATATAATTATTATGCATTTTTTCAGCATTTCTAATTTTTTTATTTAATCAATCAGTAGAAAAATCTCATTTTACCCTTATTCAAGCATTTTTTAAATCTGAAATAACTTTATTTGCATATTCATCAAACATTGGTAAAACAGGCACAACTAAAACTTGTCTTGGAGCTAACCATAATGGAAAAATTCAAGCAAAATGCTCTATAAGCATTCATATTCATCTTTCTAAACTTCACATTATAGCTCTATGAATTACTACTGGTCTTTCTTCTTCATTAGATTCATTTTTAAAACTAAGATTAAATCTTTCTGGAAGATTAAAATCACATTGAATAGTTGCTAATTGCCATTCTCTACCAATAGCATCTTTAAACATAAAGTCTAATTTTGGTCAGTAAAAAGCAGCCTCTCATTCTATTCTTTTATATGGTAAATTATTGTTCTTACATACATTTTCAAGTGCTAACTCTGCTTTATTCCAAACATCTTCTCAGCCTAAATATTTTTCTTTATCATCTCATCTAACAGATAATGAAACCCAATAATTATCACTCATTCACATTGTAGTATAAAAATCTTTTATTACATCAGTAACTATTTTTACTTCATCTTCTATTTGTTCAACTCTACAAAATAAATGACCATCATCTTGAGTAATACTTCTTACTCTTGTTAAACCAGATAATTGACCTGATTTTTCATCTCTATAAACAGTAGCAGGTTCAAAATACCTAATAGGTAGATCTTTATATGAAAATTGATTATCATCAAAAATTTGCATATGATGAGGACAATTCATTGGTTTCAAGAAAAAATCTTCTTTTGAAGTACCTCCATGAACCTTAAACATATCTTCTAAATAATGACCTGCATGTCATGAAGTTTCATAAAGACTCTCTTTTGCAAGATGAGGAGACCAAACTCTATCATATCATCTAACTTTATGCAGATCCCAAAGATAATCCTCTAACTCTTTTCTCATTATCATTCAAGCAGGTTGAAAAAGAGGTAATCAAGGTCAAACTAAATCTGAAATAGTAAATAATTTTAATTTAGCTCAAAGAATTCTATGATCTCTTTTTTTTGCTTCTTCTAACATTTTTAAATGTTTATCTAAAGTTTCTTTATCATCAAATGCATAAGCATAAATTCTAGTAAGTTGTTTATTATCAGCATTACCTAACCAATAAGCACCTGCGACTCTAGCTAATTTAAATGAATTTACATCAAGTTCTAATGTATTTTTTATGTGAGGTCATGTGCACATATCTATAAATTTTAAATTTTTTACTTGATCTCAATCCATATCAGAAAATGCTTCAAAATTATTTTCTTTTAAAAACTCTTGTATTTCAGAAACTTTTCATCATTTAGATAAATTTATATAAAAAGTGATTTTATCAGTTAATTTTTCAGTATTTTTGAAATCACCTGATTCTATTTTGTCAACTAATTCCTTTTTAAATCATTCTCACATTTTATCAAGAATTTTTCTAGCCTCATCAAAACTAACATCAAACTTTTTAAAATCTTGTCATTGAGAAATAATTTTTTTCATAACTTTTTCTACTTTTTTTAAATCTTTATCAGAAAATTCTATATCTCAAAAATCAAAATCATAATAAAATCAATCTTCTGTATCAGGTCAAGTAGCTATTTTTGTATCTGGAAATAATTGTTTAACAGCTTGTGCCATCACATGAGCCAAACTATGTCTTTTTGTAGATAATTCCATATTTTATAATTATTAAATTAAACTTTTAAAATATATTTCTTAAATAAAAAAACTCCTATTTTTATAAATAAGAGTTTTTGCTATTTTTTTATAATACACAAAAATATCCCCCTATTTATTATAGAAGTAATATTTTGTTATGGTTACAAGTTGTGCTAGAATCACAATGTCTTATTAAGAAATATTTGTATAATTATATCTCTTTTATTTTTTTGTCAAA
>CAZCCA010000105.1:0-2051 GCA_964497215.1 uncultured Candidatus Peribacteria bacterium
TAGATCAAACTAGAGGTTGGTTCTATACATTACTCATTTTAGGTACTGCTTTATTTGATAAAGCACCTATGAAAAATATAATTGTAAATGGTATAGTATTAGCAGAAGATGGAAAAAAAATGAGTAAATCATTAAAAAATTATCCAGATCCTTCTATTATATTTGACAAATATTGAGCTGATGCTATGAGATTTTATTTAATGAATTCTCCTGTTGTTGAAGCATGAGATTTTAGATTTCAAGAAAATTGAGTAGAAGAAGTAGTTAAAAAAGTAATTCTTCCATTATGGAATACATATTATTTCTTTACTACATATGCAAATATAGATAATTTTAAGCCTACTGGAAATAAAACAAAAAATAATAATTTAGATAAATGGTTGATTTCAGAATTAAATGAATTAACAAAAGAAGTTAGTAATTGATTTGAAAAATATAAATTAAACAATGCAACTAAACCTATTGTTAAATTTATGGATAACCTTACTAATTGGTATATTAGAAGATCAAGAAAAAGATTCTGGAAATCTGAAAATGATAGTGATAAACTAGAAGCATATGAAACTTTATATACTACATTAGTAGAGTTAACAAAAATAATTGCTCCTTTTATGCCATTTATATCAGAACATATTTATAAAGAATTAACATGAAATAAATCAGTACATTTGGAAGATTTTCCTAAATATAATTCTAGCTTGATCAATGAAAAATTAAATTCAGATACAGATAAAGTTCAAAAAATAATTACACTTTGATTAGCATGGAGAGCAAACCAAAAAATAAGAGTAAGACAACCACTACAATCTATTACAATTACAGATAATTTAGATAAATATTATATAGATATAATAAAAGAAGAACTTAATGTAAAAGAAGTATTAGTAGTTGATTGAAATACTTTAGCTAAACAAATATGTAAACCAAATGGTAGAGCTATATGACCAAAATTTTGAAAAGATGTTAAATTTATAATGACTGAAGCTAAATCTGGTAATTTTGAAATACTTGAAAATTGAAATGTTAAAGTATGAGAATTTGAGCTTGAAAATTGAGATTTTGAATTAGTATTTGAATCTTGAGAAGATTGAACATTAATAGAAGCATGATTCTGAATGGTAATAGCTATGGATAATAATATAACTGAAGAATTAAAAATAGAATGATATGCTAGAGATATAGTTAGACAAATTCAAGAAGCAAGAAAAGAAGCAAACTATGAAGTAGATGATAGAATAAAAGTAGAAATAACTTGAGCTAAAAATATTTTAAGTAAATTTAAAGAATATATAGAAAGTGAAACTTTATCTGAAATTACTAAAAATTTAGAAAAAACTGATATAAATAAAAATATAGAACTTGAAGATTTAAAAATAAATCTAAAACTTAAAAAGTAGTTATTAAAAAATAACTACTTTTTATTAAATAAATTTTATATTTAATAAAAATATAATATAATAAAATAAATATTTATATAAATAAAAATATGATAAATAAAAACTTATTTGAAAAATATAAAAATCAAATTAAAAAATTAGAGAAAAAAAATATAGATTTAATAATATCAGATTTTGATGATACAATTTTTTGTAGAAATGAACAATTAAATGATTCAGAACTATTAAGAAATAATAGGTGAGAAGCTTGAAATGAAAAAATATTTAATGAAATATGATTAGAAAATTATTGAAATAAATATTATAAAAATAAAAAATATCCAAATATTATAAGTTCTAAACTAAAAAAATGAATAGACTTAATTTTAACAGCATGAAGAAAAGAGCTACAAGAATGTAAATTAAATCATACATGATTAATAAATCATAATTATATAGTAGTAAAAAATGCTGAAGATAAAATTATAGAAACTATAAAATATATAACTGAAAATCTACAATTTTTACCAAATAAAATTACAATATTTGAAGATAGACCTAAATATTTTATAGAAAATAAAAAACTTATAGAAAATACTCTATGAATTCCTTTAGAAATAATGTATGTAGAAATGAAAGATAATTATACAAAACCAAAAATAAGAGTTATAAATA
>CAZCCA010000106.1:0-2047 GCA_964497215.1 uncultured Candidatus Peribacteria bacterium
TAAAAAATTATTAATTTAAATTTATGAAAAATATTGTTTTAAATACTTGGAGAAGAGCTAGAATCTGGAATAACAGTTTCTGGTGTTTTTGGTGTATTTAATACAATAATATAAACTAAAAAACTAAACTGTTACTTCCAATTATATGGAAATAGCAGTTTTTTTATTTAAAAATTTAATTTAATAAAAAATAATATGAAAAATTTGAAATTAGAAAAAGAAGATAATTATGCAATTATAGAAAAGTCCTGAGAAGTATTGATAACAAAATGAGAAGTTCACTACTTATCAAATTTATCTCAGTTAGAAAAATTACAAGAAGAAACAAAAAGAAAAATTGTTTTTATAACACCATTTTGTTTAGCATGAGTAGAAAACTGATATGAAGTATTATGAAATGAAAAAATAGTTGCAATGGAGGTTGAAGAAGAAATTTTGTTGACTAAAAGTGAAATCTTAGAGATTTTAGAAGATAATGATATTGAATTTTGAGAAATTAAAACAAGTATTAGTGATCATGATTTTGCTGATGTAGTTTGTAAAGCAAAAGAAAAAATAATAAATTGAGAATTTAATCAATTAGTATTATCAAGAGAATTTTATACTGATATTAATGCTAACAGTAAAAATATTTTGGGAATATTTAGAAAACTATTGTTAAATATATGACAGTATATGACATTTTTATTTAATACTCCAGAAAAGACTTTTATTTGAGCTAGTCCAGAAAGGCATTTGACTGTAGAAAAGAATAAAGCTACTATGAATCCTATTGCTTGAACATTTAGGAAAAAAGATAAAAAAAGCTTTTATGATGAGTTTAGTGAATTTTTGGATGATTCAAAAGAAATATCAGAATTGGCTATGGTTATAGATGAAGAATTAAAAATGATGTCTAAAATAACAAAATGATGAAATATAGAGTCATGACTTATAAAAGAACTTTTATCTGTTATCCACACAGAAGCTAACTTAGTTTGAGATTTGAAAAATTGAGTTTCTATTTTAGATGCTTTAAAAATGACATTATATGCTCCAACTTTAGTTTGATGACCAATTGAATCAGCATTTAAGCAAATATCATTATTTGAAAAAAAATCAAGATGATATTATTGAGCTTCATTTTGAATTTATGATAAAGATTTTTTAGATACTGCAATTGTTATAAGAACAGCATTTATAGATAAACTAAATAATTTATTAACTGTTAGAGCATGAGCTTGAATTGTAAAAGATTCAGTTCCAGAAAATGAAGTAAAAGAAACTATTGCTAAATCAAATGTATTTTTTCTAAATTTTAAAAAATCTTGAAGTGTAGATTATGATAGATATTTAGATTGACTTAGTAATGAACAAAGTACTCAAATAGAAAAATTACTACAAAAAAGAAAAGATCAACTATCTAAATTTTATAGACTTAATCATGAAAAGGAAAATTTAGAAGTAGAGGAGATAAAATCAAAAAAAATTCTTTTAATAAATTCTTGAGATGATTTTGTTTATTTATCTTGATTTATGATAGAAAAAATGTGATGAATTGCTGAAGTTGTTTCAAGTGAAAATTTTGATTATTCTATAGTAGATAACTTTGATATTATTTTACTTTGACCTTGATATTGAAATATAAATAACACAAATGATAAAAGAATTATAAATTTATTAAGAATAACAAAAAAGCTTATTAAGGAACAAAAAAATATTCTATGAATATGTTTATGACATCAAGCTATCTGTAAACTTAAATGATATGATGTATGTAGACAAAATTCAAATTTTCAATGAGAACAAAAAAAAGTTAATTTTTGATGAAAAGAAGAAACTTTATGATTTTATAATTCTTATTCTCCTGTGTTTAACTGATCTTATAGATGAAATATTGAAGAAATTGATACATTTTATGATGACTCTAGGATTTTAAATTATAGAAACAAACATATATATTCAACTCAATCTCATCCAGAATCAATAATGAGTATAAATTGATTTGATATATTAAAGAATATGATTTTACATGTATTAAAAAAATAATATGAAAAATATAAATTTA
>CAZCCA010000107.1:0-2009 GCA_964497215.1 uncultured Candidatus Peribacteria bacterium
ATTTATAAAGTCAATAATTTTATTTAATAAACTATCTTTACAAATATATTAATATATATAATATATATACAAAATATACTTAATAAATTTAGATATGATTGAATCATCTAAAAAACAAGAAAATAAAAGAATTATTTCATCTACTGAAAAACAAGAAGATAAGTGAAAAATATCTAATATTTTAAGACCATTAAAATTGGAAGATTATGTTTGACAAGATACTATAAAAAAGCATTTAAGTGTTTCGATAGCTTCTTCTAAAATAAGAGATGAAGCATTAGAACATATTTTGTTTTATTGACCTCCAGGTTTATGAAAAACAACTATTTCTAATATAATTGCAAATGAAATGGATGTAGCTATTAAGTCTACAAGTGGACCAGCTATTGATAAACAATCAGATTTAGTTAGTATTTTATCAAATTTAGAAAGAGGAGATATATTATTTATTGATGAAATTCATAGACTTAGACCTCAAGTAGAAGAAATACTTTATACTGCTATGGAAGATTTTGAAATAGATATTATGATAGGTTCTTGAACAGGTGCTCAAAGCGTTAAACTTCCACTAAAACCATTTACATTAATTTGAGCTACTACTAGATTAAGTGCTTTATCTTCACCACTTAGAGATAGATTTTGAAATGTTTTAAAACTAGATTTTTATTCAAATAATGATATATGAATTATTATTAAAAATAATACTAAGAAATTAGATTTAGATTTAGACTCTAAAGTATTAGAAAATATTGCAAAAAAGTCTAGATGAACACCAAGGATATCTAATAGATTATTAAAAATAGTAAGAGATTATTATATTATTGGAAAAGATATATGAAAAATAGAAGTTTTAGAAGAAATTTTTAAAGATATTTGAATAGACGACTTATGATTAGATTATTTAGATAGAAAATATTTAGAAACTATATATAATAAGTTTAATTCTGGACCGGTAGGATTAAATACTTTAGCTTCTGCTATTTGAGAAGAAGAATCTACACTAGAAGATGTAGTTGAACCATATTTATTACAAATTGGTTTTATAGAAAGAACATCAAGATGAAGAAAAATTTCAGGTGCTTGAATTAATCATTTAACAAAAAAATAATGTCTATTTGGCAAACTAAATCATGGCAAAAAATGCTTAAAAAATCTGGACAAGTTTCAGAGTTTTTTGAGCTAAATAATATTTTTATCGAAAAAAGAAAAGTAGCTTTAGGTGAGTACTGATTATTTATATTATGATTTGAAAACAAATTAAATCAAAAAGATATTAATAATTTGATAGAACTTTGTAAAAAAGAAAAATGTCTTTTTATTCAAATAGAAACTTTAGATTATTATAAAAAAACTGAATTTAAAATAAATAATTTTAAAAAATGATATTATAAAAAATTTATAACTCCATATACTTCAGTAATAGATTTAAATCAAACAGAAGATGAAATATTATCAAAAATGAAACCAAAATGAAGATATAATATAAAACTTGCAATTAAAAAATGAATAGAAGTTAAAGAGGTTGAAAAAACTGATGAAAATATGAAAAAATATTATGATTTAATGCTTGAAACAACTTCTAGAGATAATTTTAATTGAAATACTATAGATTATTATAAAACTTTTTTAAATGAACTTATAAATACAAAATTATTAATTGCTTACTTGTGAGATAAAATTATAGCATGATGAATATTTACATTTGATAAGAATGTTTCTATTTATTATTATTGAGCTAGTACTTCAGATAAAAAGTATAGAAATATGATGGCTCCATATTTATTACAATGGACTGCTATTAAGATAGCTAAAGAAAAATGAAGTGAATTATATGATTTTCTATGAGTATCTTCACCTTGAGATGATAATAGTGATCTAACTTGAGTAACTGATTTTAAATTAAAGCTTTCAAGAGACGTTAGACAGGTTAGTGAGAGTTATATCTATATTAACAAGAAATTAAAATATATATTTATAAATATTTTAAGAAAATTAATAAAAAGATAGTC
>CAZCCA010000108.1:0-2001 GCA_964497215.1 uncultured Candidatus Peribacteria bacterium
TTTCTAATAATTCTAAATTTTCTTTAGCCTTGGTATTATATGGTTGAAGTTCTAATATCCTTTTATAAACTTCAATTGCATTATCTATTTCTCCTATATTTTCTAAACAGATAGCTTTATTTCAAAGTTTATCTATATTACGCGGTTTAGATGACAAAAATAAATTTATATATTTTAATGCTTTTTTATATGCTTTAAGTGTAAAACTTAGATCTGCTATTATTTCAATAACTTCATTGTCTCATTTCTTTTTTTTATGTAATAATTCATAAATTATCAATGAATCAGTTAATTTATCTTGAACTGCTAATATATATCAAAGATTTTTCATTATCTCATAATCTCAATTATAATTTTCTAATAATTCTTTATATATATATTCTGCATTTGAATAATTTCATTCTTTTTCATAAATATATCATAATTGTAGATTTAATTCCTTATTATATTTATCAATACTTAATCATTCTACAATTAAATTTTTAGCAACATCAAAATATCATTTTGATGTATTTGCTTTAACTTTTAATAATAGTTCAGATAATCATTGTTTTTGACTTTCAGTAAGTAATATTTGCTTTTTCCCATTATTTCAAATATTTTTTTTATTTAAACTAACCTTATTTAAAGCTGTTTTTCTTTTTTTGATTTTCTCAGGTTTAACTATATTTTTTACCTTGAAATATATACTATATATTTTTTCTCATATATAATAAATTATATAAAGAAATGATATAATAAGTGTAAAAATTTCAACTCTAATAAATAAAAGATTTTCCATTTTTTTATATAAATAAATATTTTATATAATGATATTAGGTATTTTTTATAAATAATCAAACTAAAATACTTCATATTTTCATCAAATAGATTTTTTAATTAATCAATTAACTTCCATCATACTTAACTTAAAACTTAAAGTTGCTATATCAATATTTATCTTATTTTTGAGTTCATTTATAGTAAAATTTTCTATCATTAAAATATTATAAATATCTCTTTCTATGTCATCAGTTATATTTAACTTATTTTTATTAATTTCTTTTTTATAATTTATATTATATTCTTCTAAAATATCATCAGATTTTGAAACTAATTTTCAAAATCATTTTTTTATTAATAAATTTGATCAACTGCTATTTTTTGAAAATATATCTCATGGTACAATAAATAAATCTTTTCATAAATCTAAAGCTAAATTCGCAGTTATAAAAGTTCAAGATTTTTCTTGTGCTTCAATTACAATAACTCAAACTCATAATCATGCTACAATTTCATTTCTAACTGGAAAATTATAAGCATTTCAGTATTCTCAAATAGGAAAGATACTAATTATTGCTCAGTTATTTTCAACTATATTATCATATAATTTTTTATTTCATACTGGATAATCTATATCTATTCATGTTCATATAACAGATATAGTATTTCAATTATTTTTTAATGAAGAAATATGGGCCTCTGTATCACATCAATCTGCTCATCAAGAAACAATTGAAAAATACCTAACTAAATCTCAAACTAATAAATTTATAGATTTTTTTCAATAACTACTCATTTTTCTTGTTCAAACTATAGATAATTTAGGGATATCTGTAATATTTCATCTAACATAAAGTATATATGGTGGATTAATAATATTTTTGAGTTCTTTTGGATAATCAGCATCATTTATAGTTATGATTTTTACTTGTCTCTCATTTATTTTGTTAATTATATAATCTAGATTATATTTTTGTTTATATTTCAAAATTGATTCAATTTGTTTTAAATTAAATCAATATTTAGATAATAAATTATTATCTATTCATAAATAAAAATCTTTATAATTGTTATTATCTCAAAAAATATTATGCATTTTCTTTTGAGTAATACCAATTTTATGTAATAAAGCTAGATATAATTTATCTTCCATAAAAAAATACTTATATATTAATATACACATATTATATACATAAGTATTTTTTGCAAATTATAATTCAACATTATCTTTACTACTTA
>CAZCCA010000109.1:0-1983 GCA_964497215.1 uncultured Candidatus Peribacteria bacterium
TTAACCTCTTGTTCTTCCAATTTTTTAATTATTGACTCATCTTCAATATTATTAGCATTAGCAATACCAAAAAATAAAAATAAACTAACAAACAATATAAATATATTTTTCATAAATATTTAATAAAAAAATAATACTATAATAATAGTATTATTTTAAATTATTGCAAAAATTATTTATGATAAGCAGTTCATTTTTTAATCATTCAGATTCTGTATATTTGTTCAATCAAAACTAAAATAATTAAAATATGAGGCATTATCATTTTTCAAAAATTTAATTCAAAATCAACAATGTATTCAATTTTTTTATAATCTATTCAATTAGCTCATCAAATTATAAAAATAATATTTTTGTAATTTTGTTTTTTTAATTCTATTAAATCATAAAACTCTTCTGTAGATAAATTTTTTCAATTTGGATTTAAAACAATTTTAAATCCTTTTTCTTTTTCTAATAAATCTAATAAAATATCAGTTTCTTTTTCTATAATATTTCAATTTTTAATTGGTTTTAATTTAATTAATTCAACTTCCTTTCAAAGTCTTTTTTGAAATTCTTTTATAGGTTCAGAATAATGCTTAAATGAATCTACAAAACTTATTATTTTAATCATTTTTATAATTTTATAATTTTATTTTCTTCTCCTCTCTTTAATAATTCATAACCTCATTGTTCTAATGTTTTTGGAGATATAACTATCCTATTTGGAATTCAAAATAATTCACAATCTCATGCTTTTTGTCAAAATCATACTTTTTTTCACATTCTATCATCTAATATAATACTATTTCCTTCAAGCTCTAAATCTTTAGCTATTTTTTCTGCTTGTTCTAAATTTTCTTCTCATATAACAATTATATAATAATCAGCAGGAGCAATATTTTTAGGCCAAGCTATTCATTTATCAGTCATATTATACTCTGCTATAACTCACATTAATCTAGAAATTCCTATTCAATAACATCACATTATTACATCAGATGTTTTATTGTTTTTATTTAGCATTTTCATTCCAAATGGTTTTGTAAATTTTGTTTCAAGTGGAAATATATTTCAAACTTCTGATGCTTTTTCTATTCTGTGTTCAGAATTATTACAAGCAGTACATTTAAAACCATTTTCTAAATCTACAACTTCTTTATTATGAGCTGTATTACAATTATCACATATATAAATATCATCTTCTCAAATAGGTAAAACTACTTGAAATTCATGAGAATATTTATCAGTAAATACTCAACCATCTGCTAAAGTGATGTAAGTATCTTTCAATAAATCTAATCTATCAAAAATTTTCATATAAACTTTTTTCATTCATTCATAATATTCTACAAATTCTTCATCTGTTAAATGAAATGAATAAGCATCTTTCATAAAAAATTCTCTACCTCTTAAAAGACCAGATTTTGCTCTTTTTTCATTTCTAAATTTATTTTGAATTTGATAAACACAAGATCATGAATCTTTATATGAATTAATAAATTCACTCATCAAAGGAACAACTATTTCTTCATGAGTAGGATTTAATCTATAAAATTTATCTCCATAAGTAGGTACTTTAAAATACTCTTCTATATCTGCTCTTTTTGTTTTTTCCCAAATATCCATTGGAGAAAGTCATGACATAAGTATTTCTGAAGCTCAATAGTTATTCATCTCTTCTCTAACTATGCTTTCTATTTTTCTTAAAACATTTAATCATAAAGTAGTATAGTTATAAACTCCAGCCATTGTTTGTCTAATAAAACCTGCTTGTAATAAAATACTAGTAGAAATATTATCACTTATCTGAGGTCTTGTTTTTAATGTTTTTATTGGAAAATTTGATAATTTTATCATTTAAAAAAACTTATAAAATAATTAAATTTATTTTATAAGTTTTTTATATCTTGTAAAGCTCATATTAAAATATTTTATTTATTTCATTTCTTTTCTTTTCAAGCTCTCAAACCAGCATATCATAATCACTAGTATAAT
Source organism: uncultured Candidatus Peribacteria bacterium (assembly GCA_964497215.1). GTDB lineage: Bacteria > Patescibacteriota > Gracilibacteria > BD1-5 > UBA6164 > UBA6164. The sequence goes on from CAZCCA010000109.1 coordinate 1,981, forward strand.
TAT
>CAZCCA010000110.1:0-1967 GCA_964497215.1 uncultured Candidatus Peribacteria bacterium
TATGAAAATCCTTTTAATAGAAGATGACCCAATAATATGACCAAATATTAAAGAATATTTAGAAGAAAATAATTTTTTAGTAACTCTTAGAAATGACTGATTTGAATGAAAAAAAGAAGCAATTAGAAATAAATATGATATTTTTTTATTTGATGTAATGCTTCCAAATAAAACATGATTTGAAATAGCAAAAGAATTAAGAAATAAAGAAATTCAAACACCTATAATTTTTTTGACTGCAAAAGAAGATTTAGAAAGTATAGAAAAATGATTTACCATTTGATGAGATGATTATTTAACAAAGCCATTTAAACTAAAAGAATTACTTTTAAGAATAAAAGCAATTCTAAAAAGAACAGAACATATAACAACTATAAATACTATAAAAATATGAGATATAGAACTAAATCTTGATTTAAAAGAAGTTAATAGAAGTTGAAAAATAATAGAATTTACACCAAAAGAATTTCAAATATTAGAATATTTAATGAAAAACAAAAATAAAGTAATACCGAAAAAAGAGATACTAGAATATATTTGGTGAATAAATAATGATATTTGGTCAGATGTAATTAGAAGTCATATGCAAACACTTAGAAATAAATTAAATAATTGATTTGATTATGATCCAATAAAAACCATAAGAGGGGTTGGGTTTAAATTTGAAGAAAAATAATATATTTTTATAAATAAATATGAAAATAAAATTATGAATTAAACATAGAGTTTTTATAAGCTTTTCGATTTTTATAATAATTACAGTAAATATTTTTACATATTTTCTATATTTTTTTGTATCTGAAAATATTAAAACAAATATAAATAAATCTATTATTAATAAATATGAAACAATAAAAACATTTATAGATTTACAATCATCAAATATTTTTCTCTTACCTAAATATGAAATAGAAAAATTAAATAAAATGGGATTATATTTTTATATTTGAAATAATGATAAAAATCTTCAAAAAGAATATAAAATATGATTTCAATCAAACTCAAAACAAATAATTTTTAGATGAGATTATAAATGATTCAACATAATAATATGAAAAAGAACAAATGATTTAGAAAATTTTAAAAAATCATTTAATGAAATAAATATAATATTAAATATTATTCTTATTTTATGAGTTTTTATAATATCATATTTTTTAACTTATACTTCTCTAAAACCTTTACTAAAATTATCAGATTTCTTAAATAATTATAAAAATGATAATATTAAATTAAAAAATAATTACTGAGAGACAGAAATTTGAATATTAACAAAATCTATAAATAAATTTATAGAAAATAATCATAATATACTAGAATCACAAAAAAGTTTTATACAAGATACAAGTCATGAGCTAAAAACTCCATTAATGCAGATAGAATCAAATATTGAATTAATAGAAAATAAAATAAAAGATGAAAATATAAAAAAAAGACTCAAAAGTATAAAAGAATCTAGTGAAAATATAAATACAATTATAACTAATTTAGGATTTATTTTAAAATGAGAAGATATACCTAAAAATAAAGAAAAAATAAATTTGTATAACTATTTTCAAAATTTAATTTATAAATATGATTCAGAAACAAAACAAAAAAATATAAAAATAAAAATTATAAAAAACTATGATTTAATATTAAATAATAATGCATATTATTTAGATAGATTATTTTGAAATATTTTAACTAATTCAATAGCATATAATCAATGAAATAATAATATAATAATAATTATAAATAAAGATAATATTAAAATAATTGATGAATGAATAGGAATAGATAAATCTGAAATAACTAAAATTTTTGATAGATTTTATAGAAATAAAAATTCATGATTATATTATAAAAATTGAAATTGATTATGACTTGTAATAGTTAAAAAAATATGTGATATGTTTTGATGGAAAATAGAAATTAATAGTAAAGTATGAAAATGAAGTGAATTTATAGTAAAAATAAAATAGAGT
>CAZCCA010000111.1:0-1952 GCA_964497215.1 uncultured Candidatus Peribacteria bacterium
TTTTTTATTTCTACTACACTTTAGTGGGGGCAGTTCACAAATAAATAGCTTTATTTTTCTAAATCGTTTCATATATCTTTATAAACTTTATAAAAATATTCTACAAAATCCTTTATTTTATTATTTTTTGGTAAATAATTTCATTTTATTTTTAAGGTATAATCATTTAAAAATTCTCCTGCATCTATTTTATTTAAATATATGTTTATAAGTTTTTTATAATGTTTTATATAATTTATTTTTAAATTATTATATATTTCTTCATCAAAATTTAATTCTACCTTTTTATCACCATTTATTTTTATAATTCATGATTCAAACATTATATCTAAATGAATAAGACTTTCACAATAGTATGGTTCAATTTCATTTACTTCTCTATATTTTAATAAATTTATACATCTATAAATATGATTTATAATTAAATCTTTTTGTAAACTAGGAGCTAATTTTTCATTCATAAAATACATAACTAATCATCATGTTGTAGCTTTGAATTCTTCAATATTTTTAAATACACCTGTTTTTTTATTCATCAAAACTTCTGTATCTAAATCAAGCCAAAGAGTATGTCCATATTCATGTCCTATTGTTTCTATATCATAAATTTTATAAAATATTTTATCATCTCAAAATAAACTATTTCTATAATCTTTTAATAAATTTCCATCAAAAATTACTGAATCAAGCTTCATAAAAGGTGATTGTCTTTTGTTTTCTAAAACCATTTCAGGAAATGCAAATATTTTTTTTCACTCAAGCTTACTTATTACTTCATCATTTGGTACAACTTGTGCAGAAAATAATCAAGTTAATTCTGATGAATAATACAAAACAGGAGATGTTAAATATAATTGCACCCTTTTTTGGTTAGCTAAAGAAAATTCATAACTAGATTTATATTTTTCTCTTCAAATTTCATCATATATATTTTCATACATAGATTTTATACTAGATTTTACATCACTTTCAAAAACAGTATTTAATATTCTCAAATCCCATTCTGGAGCAACAGCTTTTCTATATTTATCTTCATAAAATTCAAGTGGATGACTTATTTGAAAAGGAGTTTTTATTTTCATCCAAGCTTTATCAACTAAAGACCATTTTTCTACTAATAAATCAGTATTTTTTTCAAGTAAAGCTTCTTTTATAGCTTTTAAATAATCTATATAATAAAATTTTGCATTATATATTTCATCTTCAAAACTAGATAATTTTATTATAAAACTATCTAATTGCATAACTATATTTTCTATTTCATTTTTAAATACATCACTATAAGATTTAGAAATATATTTTTCATTTTCTAAAACCAAAGCAGAATAAGATCTATCAGCTAATTCTCATCTATGTCATTTATCAAATAGATTATTTTTATTTAAAAAATCCATTATTTTATCAGAATCATTATCAAATTTCTTTTCTAAATCTTTGTTTACAGTATTTATTATATGATTTCTCCAAGGTAAAAATAGTTCATTAAAAGCAAGTCCAACATTAGCTACTCACTTAAAGATTTCTAAATAAAAAGGAGTTAATAATCATTTTGATTCTATAACAGTTATTATAACTGCTTGTATTTCACTATGATAATCTGCTACAAATTTATAAGACAAATCTAATATATTTCTCTTTTTCTCATCACTAAAATTATTTTTTTCTAAATATAATTCTAAAGAATTTTCATGTAATCATACTATTCTAGAATATGCTGATAATCTAGTTTCTTCATTATTTTCAATTCATATATATTCTAAAAATTCATTTAATATTTCTCTTTCTCTACATTTCTCTTTTACTCATTTTAGATGTGAATGTAATGCTTTTTGTAAATTATTATAAAGTTCTATTATTTCTTTTATATTTTTTTCTAATTGTTGTTTATTCATTTTATTTTTGTATTAAATAAAAACTAGCTACTACCCCTGTAGTTTCGGTTCTCAAAATCC
>CAZCCA010000112.1:0-1939 GCA_964497215.1 uncultured Candidatus Peribacteria bacterium
TATACATATAAATAAAACTTTACTTTTCGCTTTTTATTTATATAATCCCCGAGTAAATTTAAGTTCAGTGAAAACTGGACTTAATTTGTTATTTTAATTTTAAACTATAATTATATATGTCATTTAGAAATATAGCAATTATTGCCCATGTTGATCACGGTAAAACTACACTAGTTGATGAACTTTTAAAAGCTGATGATAATTTTGATGCTAGAGTTGGTATTGAAGAAAGAGCTATGGATAATAATGTACAAGAACAAGAAAGAGGTATTACAATTTATTCAAAAAATACAGGTATTACTTATAAAGGTAATAAAATCAATATTGTTGATACTCCAGGTCATGCTGATTTTGGTTCTGAAGTAGAAAGAGTACTTAGAACAGTTGATTCAGTTTGTTTAGTTGTAGATGCCTATGAAGGTCCTATGCCTCAAACTAAATTTGTACTTAAAAAATCATTAGAACTTGGTTTACATCCTATTATTGTAATTAATAAAATGGATAAACCTTCAGCTAGACCAGATTGGGTTATAGATCAATTATTTGATTTATTTGTACAATTAGGTGCATCTGATGAACAATTAAATCATTTAAATGAACCTGTTTATGCTATTGCTAGAGATGGTAAAGCTTGGACAGATGAAAACCCTGAACAAAAAGATATTACTCCTCTACTTGATTTCATAATGGAAAAAGTAGAACATAAAGAAAATAATGCTAATGCTCCTTTAAAAATGCAAATTGCAAATTTAAGTTATGATAACTTTTTATGAAGACTAGGTATTGGTAGAGTATATGAATGAACAATAAAAGTAGGTCAAGAAGTAGTAGTTGTTTCAAATGAAGGAGAAAAAAGAAAAGCTAAAATTACAAAAATTCTTACAAATGAAGGATTAGAAAAAAAAGAAGCTTCAGAAGCATATGCTTGAGATATTATAACAATTGCTGGTATTTCTGATATATATGTAGGTGAAACAGTTGCTCAAGATGATACTGTTGAACAATTACCACCTATTACTGTTGATGAACCAACATTAAAAATGGAATTTTTAGTTAATAATTCTCCTTTTGCTGGTAGAGAAGGTAAATTTGTAACTTCTAGACAAATTAGAGATAGATTAGAAAAAGAATTAGAAACAAATGTATGATTAAAGGTAGATTTTTCTAGTGGTGATAATTATGAAGTTGCTGGTAGATGAGAACTTCATCTTTCAGTACTTATTGAAACTATGAGAAGAGAAGGGTTTGAATTACAAGTTTGAGCTCCAGTTGTAATAATGCATGAAGAAAATGGTAAAAAAATGGAACCTATTGAAAATGTTTCAATAACTGTTCAATCATGAGTTGAATGATCAGTTATAGCTGAACTAGGTAAAAGAAAATGAGTGATGGTAAATATGGTAGATGATAATTGAGTTGTAAGTCTTGATTTTAAAGTTCCTACTAGATGATTATTATGATTTAAATCATTATTTACTACATTAACTAAATGAGAAGGTTTATTATCTAGTTCATTTGATAGTTTTGAAGAATATAAAGGTCCTATTGAAAAAAGAGCTGTAGGTTCAATGATTTCAATGGAAAATGGTAAAGCCATGGCTTATTCATTATTTAATTTACAAGAAAGAGGTACTATATTTATAACTCCTACTACTGAAGTATATGAGTGAATGATAGTTTGAGAATCAAATAAAGAACAAGACTTAACTGTAAATGTTACAAAAAATAAAAAACTTACAAATGTAAGAGCTTCTGGTACAGATGAAGCACTTAAACTTACTCCACCTAAAATAATGACTTTAGAAGAAGCAATTGATTATATATCAAATGATGAATATGTAGAAATTACTCCTGAATCAATTAGGTTAAGAAAAAAATTCTTAACTGAAACTGAAAGAAAAAGAAATAAAAAATCTAATTCATAGTATAAAAAACCAGA
>CAZCCA010000113.1:0-1877 GCA_964497215.1 uncultured Candidatus Peribacteria bacterium
TGGCGAATGATTTTTATGATGAAGCGGATTATATTCGTGATTATGATGAGTTTTTAGAAGAAGTGAATAATGAAAAATAGTATGACAAAAATTATTTTTGCAGGAAGTGGACATGGGGGGATAGCCGCTTTAAAGTCACTTCAAGAATATTTCACTTATATTGAAGTTATAACTGATGATTTTGATGTTATTTCCATTTTAAGAGATAGTGACAAACAGATAGCCTCTTTATCAAGCAGTTCAACTAACTTGGTAGTCTGTGCAGGGTATCATGAGATAATAAAAGAAAATATATTAAAAGAAAAAACAATAATTAATACTCATCCATCACTTTTACCAAAATATAGAGGGATGCATGGTTTGGCATGGGCAATGTTAAATTTTGAGTCAGAATTAGGATTTACTATTCATCTAATGAATAAATATATTGATGATGGTGATATTTTAGAACAGTATAAAGTCAAATATAAAGATCAAACATCACAAGAGATAATGATATTGTTTGATACTTATGTAAGAAATAATTTAGGAAGAGTGGTTGTTGATTATTTAAGCAACAACTTAATTCCTTTAAAGCAAGATAAAAGTAAGGCTACTTGGGTGGCAAAAAGAAATATAGACGATTGCATTATAGATTTTAGTAAATCAAATTTATACATAGACAGACTTTTTAAAGTATTGGTAGAACCTTATCCGTTACCAATCTTAAAAATAGGGAATATACTTTATGAGATACTAGATTATGAACTTATTGAAATTAATTATTATACAGACCTAGGTAGAGTGGTAAATATTGAGGATAATAATGTATATATAAAAGTAAAAGATGGATTATTGATTATCAATAATTTAAGAAAATATAAAACAGAAGAAAAAGTCAAAGCATCAGAAATCATGAGAATTGGAAAAAGATTATGAATATAATAAAGTACACAAATAGTAATAAGCTTTTGTGGGATGATTTTGTAAAAAATAGTAAAAACTCTCATTTTTTCTTCTTACGAGATTATATGGAGTACCATTCAGATATATTTGAAGACCATTCTTTAATGATATTTAATGAAAAGAAAAAACTTATAGCTATTTTACCTGCAAATATTAATGATGGAATTTTGTATTCACATCAGGGATTAACATTTGGAGGTTTCTTGATTGATGATAAAATGACAACTGAAATAATGCTAAATGTATTTAGTAATTTAAAATTATTTGCAAAAGAAAATAAAATAACAAAAATAGTTTATAAATGTATTCCCTACATTTACCACATAAAACCATCAGAAGAAGATAGATATGCCCTTTTTAGAAATGATGCCGTGTTAATCAGAAGAGATGTAACAACAAGCATTATGTTAATGAATAAAATAAAATACCAAGAACAGAGAAAAAGAGCTATAAAGAAAGCAAAAAAAAATGAATTAATATTTGAAGAGTCTCGAAACTATGATGAATATTGGAAAATATTAAATGAAGTTTTGATGCTTCAACATACGGCAAAGACAGTACATTCACTAGAAGAAATAAAAACACTGTCAATGAGATTTCCAAATAACATTAGATTGTTTGTTGCAAAAAGAAATGGCTCTATCATTGCAGGAACATTAATATATGAAAATCAAGATATAGCTCATACACAATATCTAGCAAACTCAAAAGAAGGTAAACAGATTGGTGCTTTAGACTTTGTAATAGATGTACTTATTAATGATATCTTTAGCACTAAAAAATACTTTGACTTTGGAATATCAAACGAAGATAACGGAAGATATCTCAACACTGGATTAATTGCCCAAAAAGAAGGTTTTGGGGCAAGAGCTGTAGTGCATGATTTTTACGAATTGGAAATAAAATGATCCCATTTTTAGATTTAAAAAAGA
>CAZCCA010000114.1:0-1782 GCA_964497215.1 uncultured Candidatus Peribacteria bacterium
AAATTAAATGTAAAGATTATCTTTTTCTATCTCTTTTTTTATATTTTCAACTAAATTTATCTTTTAATTTTTTAAATTGCTTTTCTCATAATTTTTCTTCTAAAACCATATTTAATTCTGCTTCTTCATCAAATACTGCAACATCCATTTCTATATTATGTTCTAGTTTAAATTTATAATCTTCATAATTTCAATAACTAACACTTAATTCTCAATCATTTATAAACCATATATTTGTAGCTAATTTATTTACAAAATATCTATCATGAGATATAAATAATATAGATCATTTAAATGCTTTTAATTCTTCTTCTAGAGCTTCTCTAGTATCATAGTCAAGATGATTTGTTGGTTCATCTAATATAAGTAAATTACATTCTTTTTGTCATAGAATAGCAAAAAGTAATTTTGATGTTTGTCATCAGCTAAGTTCGGATACTTTTTTATCAAGAACAGTCTTATCAAATAAATATCTACTTAATATAGAAATTAATTGTTGATCAGGAAAATTAAATCATTGTTTGATAAAATTATCTCTTACAGTTTTTTCTTTATCTAGTTCTTCATGCATTTGAGAATAATATCATATTTTTACTGCTTTTCATTTAGTGTATAATCAATCTAATACATCTATTTGATTTAGTATTGTTTTTAGAAATGTTGATTTTCAAACTCAGTTTTCTCAAACTATTCAAATTCTTTGTTTTTTATATAAATGTTGTTCTGAAATAAAAAATAATGGTTCTTTTCTTCAAATAAAAACTTCTTTGAAGTATAAAACTTTTTCAGGTAAATCTCCGGAATAATTAAATATAAAATTTGGTTTTTTAGGAATATATGGAGCTTCAAGTTTTTCCATTTTTTCTAGGCTTTTTTCTCTTGATTTTGCCCATCATGCTCTAGATCATGCCCTGAATCTATTTATTAATTTTTCTTCTTTTGCTATAAATTCCTGTTCTCTTTTGTAGTTTTCTATTTTTTTCTCTTCTATTTTTTTTCTTTCAACTAAATAATTTGAATAATTTGTATGGTAATAAGTTATTCCTCTTGCTGGTTGTATCTCATATGTTTTGTTACATGTTTTATCTAAAAATTCTCTATCATGTGATATGATTACATATCATCATTTCCACTTGTTTTGTAAAAATGATTCAAGCCACTCTACTGATGACATATCTATAAAATTTGTAGGTTCATCTAAAAATAATATATTAGGTGATTCAAGTAATACTTTTGCTAATGCTATTTTTGTTCTTTCTCATCAACTTACTTCTGATAATTTTTTATCTAATAATTCTAATATTCATATTCAATTTGCAACTCAGTGTATTTTGTTATTATATTCATGTCATCAGATATTATTAAATTGTTCCAATAGAGATGTATATTCTTCTATAAAATCAATATTTTCTGGTTGACTGTTCATGTTTCTTTCTGCATTATCCAATTTTTCTTTCAAGGATATTATATCTACAAATGCTTCTTTTAATTCTTCTTTTACAAGTTTTTCTTCATTATCACTATAAATTTGATGGAGATATCATAATGTTAAATTTCAAACATTATCAATTCTTCAATTAAAGTTTTTTATTTCTCAAGTTAATATTTTTAAAAAAGTTGTTTTTCAAGCTCAATTTGGTCATACAATAGATATTTTGTCAGATTCATTTAATGTTAAATCAATATCTTTTATTATTGTTTCTCAATTAAACTCTAATGAATCAATTTTTATTTTTAAATGTTTTGCCATTTATATAGTTTTTTGCTTAAAATATAATTTTC
>CAZCCA010000115.1:0-1743 GCA_964497215.1 uncultured Candidatus Peribacteria bacterium
AATTTTAAAAGATTTTTTAGCTAAATCAAATTTATTTTCTTTTAAAAGCATATATAAATTTAAAAGATGATACATTCTTATCAAAAAAAATAGCTCTTTTTTTTCTACCGTAAGTAAAAATAACTTTTTTGCTGAACTATAAGCACAAAAGTAACCTTTTTATATAGTTATCTTTTTTTCAATATCAATAAGCCATTCTTTTGAAAAGTTTGGCTTTTGTATTCTTTCATTCTGTAAAAGCATTTGTAATTCAAGTATCAAAAAAATTCTTAATTTCATCTTTCCATTTTTTAAGAGTTTTTCAACAAGTTTGAATTTTATAGTGAACACTATTTAAAAAATCAGAAATTAATTTATCTATTAAATTAATATCTTTTGTTTCAATAGCTTCATTAAGCAATTCTTTTCATAAATAGGCTTCTGATAAATATCATTTTGGATCAAATTCACATAATATTTGATTTAATCTATGTTCTTGTTTTTTAGTTAAATTTTCAGATTTCATAAGAAGTAAAGTATTATATTTTTTACTCAAAAAATAACCTAAAGTTATAGGTGAATATTCTTCAATATTTGGCTTATACTCCTTAAAATTTAAAACATTAAATTCTAATTTTGTATCTCTATATTTATTAAAATTTTTAGTCTCTAGAGTTGCTAAATCTTTAATATTTTGATCATAATGTCCAGCTTTTATCATCCAATTACTCAAAGAATAAACTTCCATAATTAATTTGTGAAGTAATTGTTTTAAATGATAATGATCTACTGATGCTTTAGCTATTTGTTTTACTTCATCAAGTGATTTTCAAGTTCTTTTTGCAATATGATTTTGAATTACGTTTTTGAATCCTGCATTCATATCACTTCCAATTCAAGATATTTTATTAATCACTTCAATTGGAAGACTATTAAGCCAAGATTCTAATAGTTTATTATCTTTTGCTCTTAAAATTCAAATGATTTTTTTAGATTTTAAATCGTTTATTTGAACTAAATAATCTCTTCAAGAAAAAGAAAATTCATCAATTCAAATTTGAATTTCATCTAAAGAAAGCATATATTCTATCTTTTCAACTTCTAATTCTTCAATAGTAGTCTCATTTATTACAGTGTATACTTTGCTTTGTCAGACTTGAAATTTTCTTGATAATTCACTTATTGAGCTAAATTCCCATTCTCTTAAAATGAATGTTTTAAATACATTTGAGTAGCTAAATTTATAGTCTACAAAGCTAAAAACTTCTGAAAAAGTAGATCATTTTATCTCATTTCAAAATTGATCTTTTCCTCACTTATTTTTTTCACAATCATAACAAAAAAATCTTCTTTTCTCAATTTCAAGTTGAACAGTCATATAATTGCTCAAAAACATGTGGTTAACCAAAACATTTTCATATCATTTTCAATACCTTTTTGTGTGATATCAGCCACATTTAGGACATTTATGTTTTATTACCTTTCATCTTATTTTTAATCTTAGTTGTTTATCTTTAAAGATATATTTATCTAAAATTTTTATTTCTTTTTTAGGTAAACTAAAAATTTCATAATCTATTTCTGTAACTTCCATTTTTTTATTTTTATTAAAAATAATATAATTTCATATGAATTGTACTCTTTTTTGCTGTTTTGTCAGATTATATTATGGTTTTTTAGTGATTTTTCTACGGTAGAACAAAAAGAGCCAAAATAATTTGCAATATTTATTTACTTGGTATGATTATATGTGACAAATTGAAA
>CAZCCA010000116.1:0-1731 GCA_964497215.1 uncultured Candidatus Peribacteria bacterium
AAAATAAAAAATCATTGTAAAATTAATTTTTAACACAAAACAAAAAACTATATTGAAAAATATAGTTTTTTTTGTATTTTAAAATCAATAAAATTAATAAAAAAATAAATGAATTTAAATCCAAAACAAGAAGAAGCAAAAAATAAAATAATATGACCATTACTTATTATAGCATGAGCTTGAAGTTGAAAAACAGCTACTCTTACAGCTAGAGTAGAATATATGATTAGAGAAAAAAATATTAATCCATCTAATATTTTAATGGTTACTTTTACAAATAAAGCAGCAAGTGAAATGAGGGAAAGAGTTGCTAAAGTTTTATGAATAAATCCTCCTAGAAGTGTATATGTACAATGAAATTTTCCTACTATATGAACCTTTCACTCTATTTGAATTTTTATACTAAAAGATATTTTATCAAAATATTTACCTGAAGAATTAAATATATGATTAAAAAAGGATTTTGTAATCTATGATGAATCAGATAAATTATCAGTTTTAAAATCTATTTTAAAAAATACTCTTCAATTAGAAGAAAAAGAATTTCCAGCCAGACAAATAGCATTTTTTATAAGTAATGCCAAAAACAATCTAATTACAGCTAAATGATATGAAAAAGAGATTGATTCAAGTATTAAAGAAGTAGTATTTAAAGCATATATTGAATATGAAAAAAATCTAGCTATGAATAATGCTATGGATTTTGATGACATACTTGTTAAAACATTAACATTACTAAAAATACCAAAAATTCTTGATTATTATCAAGAAAAATATAAATACATAATGATTGATGAATATCAAGATACAAATGCTCCACAATATGAAATAGTTAAATTATTAGCAGAAAAATATAGAAATTTAGCAGTAGTAGGTGATGATAGTCAGTCAATTTATTCATGGAGATGAGCTGATATGAAAAATATAATAAATTTTAAAAAAGATTATCCAGATGCACTAATAGTAAAATTAGAACAAAATTATAGATCTACAAAAAAAATAATAGCTTGAGCAAATTCAGTAATAAAAAACAATAACAGCTGAATAAAAAAAGAATTATGGACTGATAATGATACAGGTGAACATATAATCCTAATAGAAGCTCCAGATGATAAAATAGAAGCAAGTATTATATCAAATATTATTAAAGAAAAAAAATGAAAATACATAGATAATTTAATATTATATAGAACAAATGCTCAATCTAGAAAAATAGAAGAAGCATTGATGATTGCAAATATTCCATATAGAGTTATTTGATGACAAAAATTTTACGATAGAAAAGAAATAAAAGACTTACTTGCTTATCTCAGAGTCATACATAATCCAAATGATGTTGTATCTATGAAAAGAATAATAAATACACCATCAAGAAAAATATGAGCAAAAAGTATTGAAATAATAGATAATTATAAAGAAAGTTTTTGATTAAGTTATCCACAAATAATTGAAAATATTGATGAAGTAGTAGAAATAAAACCTGCAGCAAAAAAATCTATTAAAGAATTCAATGAAATATTTGAAGATTTAGTAAAATATTCAGAAAAAGAGAATGTTTCAAAACTTATTAGAGAAATTATTAAAAAAACATGATATGAAACATATATAACAGAGTGATTAAGTAATGAAGAAAAAGAAGCAAAATTAGAAAATATTGATGAGCTTGTAAATCTAGCAACTGAATATAATGGAATGGAACCAAGAGAAAGTTTAAGTGTATTTTTAGAAGAA
>CAZCCA010000117.1:0-1731 GCA_964497215.1 uncultured Candidatus Peribacteria bacterium
TACTTTACAAAAAAAAATAAGCATATAATATAAAATTATTATAAATTAATTTATTTAAAATATGCAATTAACAAAGGTTATAATAACTGCTATGCAAGAGGAAGCAGATTTAATAATTAAAAGATTTTGATTAAAAGAAGTAGATAAGAAAAAAAATATAACTATATTTGAATGAGAAAGAGTGAGTGATGATTGAAATGATAAAATAATTTTAGTATTATCTTGAATTTGAAAAATCCAAGCAACTATAGCTATGACTCATATATTAGAAAATTATCAAGTTGATAAAATAGTAAATATTTGAATAGCTTGAAATTTAAATAATACTGATTCAAAAATTGGTGATGTTTTTTTACCAAATTCATTTATTCAACATGATATATATTTACCATTTGATTGAAATCATTTAGATTATGCTAAAAAAGCTATATTTTTGGATTATGCTGTTTGAGAAAATTATAATTTAGAAAAATTTTGATTAGTGTTAAATTGAGTTTGTTTAACTTGAGATCAATTTATTGACAATGAAGATAAGGTTAAGCAACTTAGGAAAGAATATTCTGCTGATATTTGTGAAATGGAGGCTTTTGCAATTTTATCTGTTGCTAGAGAATATGATGTTTTAGACAAATGTGTGGTTATAAAAGCTATTTCAGATTGAGCTGATAGTTATGCAAAAACAGAACATATGGATAACCTTGAATTTGCAATGAATAATAGTGTTGATGTATTAGAATTAGTTTTATAAAAAAGTTGATATATAGTATCAACTTTTTTAGTATTTTTCAAAATAAATATTTTTTTCATCAAAATCTAATTTTTTTAATTTTTCAATTGATGATTCAATCATATTTGGTGCTCAACAAATATATGTTTCTGAAAAATCTTTTATATTTTGTTTGGTAAGAAAATTTGTAGTGTATCATGAATTTATGATTATTCAAGGATTATTTAGCTTAAATTGGTGTAAATCTTTTACTCTACTAATGTATAAATGAAATCAAAAATTTGAATATTTCTTTTTTAGATTTTGGAGTTCATTTAAATAAAAGACATCATCTTCTTCTCTAATTCAAAAAATCAGTTCTATTTTGTTTTTATTATTATTTTCTAATAAGCTTTCTATCATATTATATAATGGAACAAATCATGTTCATGTTCATATGAAAAGTTTATTATTATTATTTTCATTTAAAAGGAAATGACCAGCTGGTCATACTCATTTTAACTTATCTCAAATTTTTAATTCACAAATCAATTTACTTCATCATCTTCATCATTGGGATATTTCCCGTTTTTTTATTATTAAAATTATTTTATCTGATTTAATTTTTAGTATTGAATATGCTCTTCATCATAATCAATCTATTAAAAATGTAATAAATTGTCATGGTAGCATATTTATTTCTTTTTCTAATTTAAATACTAACTCATAAACATTATGAGTTAGATTTTTTTTATTAATTAGTGTAAAATTTTGAATCATAGTAATAGTATAAAAATTATTATTTTTATACTAAAAAAATATTTATTTTTTGCAAATAAAAATAGTAGAGCATAAAATCTCTACTATTTATTGATTAACCTTTTTTGTAGTAATATTCGAACTTTACTTCAAAAAAGTTCATTTATTTTATACTTTTATTTAAGAATATGTCAAATTTTTTATATATAATTTTTTTATTTTCTTTACATTATTTTAATAAAAATTATTATATAAAAAATTATTTT
>CAZCCA010000118.1:0-1703 GCA_964497215.1 uncultured Candidatus Peribacteria bacterium
GTAACTGATGAAAAAATAAAGGAAGCTAAAGCAAAAATTATAAAATAATGATTTTATAATTTTTGCTATTTATGTTATTATATTTTAAATTATTAATAATAATAAAAATATGTGAAAAATTATTAAAAAATCAGTTGAAAAAATAACTGTAAACAAAGAAAAATTTTTTCTAACAATGAAATGAGAATTTAAAATAGAATTTGCTAATGATAGTTTTGGACCTTATAAATACAAGTTTGAAAGAATAGATTGTTATTTTAATGATGGTTTAGAGGATAGAGGATCAGCTATTTTTCCATTAAAAAATAAAAATTTTCAAAATACAGAGATATTTTTAGAAAATGATGATATTGTAATAGCTGTTTGAGAAAGATGAAATTTAATGTGAGAAGATAAAACTTTTATTGATATTATAAATATAAAAACAGAAAAAAAATATAGACTTTTTACTGATGAAGTAAACTTAATTTATAATACTAAAAATTCTATAATCATAAATGCAAAAGAATCTGAAACCAAAGAATTTAAAACTTTTGAATTAGATTTAGAAACTTTGAAAAATATATCTGAAAAACAAGAAGAATTACAAACATTTTTTAAATCAATTTATAATATTTGAGAAGATAATTGGTATTTACTTGATTTTATAATTTGAAATACAGAAGAAAAAGATGAAGAAAAAAAATATCAAAATTGATATTTTAATTTAAAGCAAGTAGATATTAAATGAACTCCAAAATCTTTTAATAGAAAGAATTTTATAGTAAAAACAAATTTATGAGAAATTGATATTTGGGAAGAATCTAAAAAGTAAAAAATTGAGCTAAAATTATAATTTTATTATAGGATAATTATGCATAACATTTCTACTATATATAGATACTACACTCCATTTTTGGATATAGAAGAAGAAAAAAATAATCTTTTAGGGGTTTTGAAAAAAATTGAAAAATCCTTAATTTTTGATTGAGTTAAATTTAACAAAAAAACAGAAAATAAAGAAAAATATTTTAAAATAACTTTGGAATTTGAAGAAAATATGGGAAAAATAGATTTTTATTATTTGAGCAGACTTTTAAAAGAACAGTATTTTTTACCTATTTTTAAGATGGATATATATTTGAGTGAAAAATTTTTACTTAATAATATTACAAAAAAAAGAGCAATTGCTTTTTTGACTAATATATTTGAATGTTTTGATTGATTAAATGAAAAAGAGTATTTGATAGATTTAGATAGAAATTTGTATTATAAAGAATGATTTTTTTCTAGAAAAAAATATCCAAGTTATGATTTTAGAGATTTAGAAGATATAAGAAATAAATTTGAAAGTAAAAATTGAGTAGAACTTCTAGAAAACTTCATTTTTGCTTTACAAAAATGAGATTTTATTTTAACAAGAGAAAATTCTAAAAAATATCATAGTTTTTATGGAATTTTACTATATTTTCTTTATTTAGTTTATATAATGCACTTGAATATTATAAAAACAAGTAAAACAGTAAGAGAGCTTGAAGATTTATGAAGTACAATTGAAAATAATTGACATTTGCTTTTAATGAAAAATAGGCTTAAAGTAGTTGATGAGCTAAATTTAAAAACTTATAAAAATTATAAGGAAAAATTAGAAATATTTTTTAATTTATTGAAATAATGAAAACAAAAAATAAAATAAATTATTGAAAACTTGTTAAATCTAGTAG
>CAZCCA010000119.1:0-1671 GCA_964497215.1 uncultured Candidatus Peribacteria bacterium
ATAATTTCTTGCAATTATTGGCTTTATGAGTATAAAAAATACATAATATTTTATAAAATAAAAATTAAATGGATTATTCAAAGGAGTCTATTGATAGACAAAAAAAAATACAAGATATGAAAGATGCTTGAATTATTTGTTATGCAAATAATTTTAGATGAAAACAAGATATAGACGTTCTTAGAAATATATCTGAAGATAATTATAAAGATGTAAATTTTTTAATGGAAAATTGATCACAAAAAGTTTTTAAAACAGCATGAAGAATTATTTCTAGTAGGTGAATGTGAAAATTAACTTTTGCTAAAATTAGAGATAATACTTGAGATATACAAGTGTGTTTTATGAGAGATAAAGTTAATTTTAATACAGGTAAAAAATTAGTTTCAGAATTAGAAATAGGATGAGAATTAAAATCTGCTTATAAAATAGCTGAAAAATTTTGCCAAGTTTGAGATTATATAGGTTTAGAATGAGAATTATTTCTTACAAAACATGGTGAATTAACTATTTTTGTAAATGAGTTTCAAGTTTTATCAAAGGCTGTTAGGCCCTTACCTGAAAAATTCCATTGAATACAAGATAAAGAAACTATTTATAGACAAAGATATCTTGATTTAATTATGAATGAAGATTCTTTTAATAGATTCCAATTTAGGTCAAATTTTATAAAAGCACTTAGGGAGTTTTATTGGAAAAATTGATTTATAGAAATAGAAACACCTGTTTTAGGTAATTCAGCCTCATGAGCTGCAGCTCAACCTTTTATTAGTCATCATAATGATTTCGATGAAGATTATTTTCTTAGAATTGCTCCAGAAACTTCTCTTAAAAAATCTACTGTTGGTAGATTTGAGAGAGTCTTTGAAATAGGTAAAAATTATAGAAATGAAGGTTCTGATCCTTCTCATATGCAAGAATTTACTGCTGTAGAACACTATTGTGCATATTGGAATTTTGAAGATAACATGAAGTTTACAGAAGATATGTTTGATTACATATTTGAAACTATGAAGCTTGATAGAAACATTAAAATTAAAGATAAAGAATGAATTGAAAAAGTAGTTAGTTTTAATACTCCATTTCAAAAAATTGATTATATTGCTTGAGTAAAAGAAAAATCATGAATTGATATTTCTAAGTATTTTGTATGAGATGAAGAAAAATTAAGAAAAGATATATTAGAAGCATGATATAAGTGGGAATGAATGGATAAACAAGCTATTTCTACAATGATTGATTATTTATATAAAAAAGTTTTAAGACCAAGTATAATATGACCAGCATTTGTTTATAATTATCCAAAAACAATGCAACCTTTAGCTAGAGAAAGTGATGAAAATGAAAATATAGTAGAACAATTTCAGCTTGTATTAAATGGTTGGGAAGTATTAAAAGCTTATTCAGAATTAGTTGATCCAAAACTTCAACAAGAAAAATTTGATGAGCAAAGTTGAGCTATAGAAATGTGAGATGAAGAAGCTACTTCATGAGATGATGATTTTGTACTAGCTATGGAGTACTGAATGCCTTGTCAATCAGGTTGGGGTATGTGAATAGACAGAATAGTATCACTTCTTACAGAACAAGAAAATCTGAGAGATGTAGTTCTTTTTCCTCTTATGAAAAGTGAGAAAAAAAATAATGAAGAAAAAAATGAACAAAATTAAT
>CAZCCA010000120.1:0-1616 GCA_964497215.1 uncultured Candidatus Peribacteria bacterium
AAAAAAACTATAAATTATTTATTTAATTTATAGTTTTTTTATTATCTTAATTTTAAGTATATAGAAATTTAGTTATATCTAAACTAAAAGAGTTAAAAATAAAACTACTAAAATTTATAGTAGTTTTATTTTATAATTAAGTTGAAATTTATAATGGTTCTGGATATAGGATTTGAACCTATGATAGAGGATTCAGAGTCCTCGGCCTTACCACTTGGCTAATCCAGAGAAATAAAAAACTGAAATTTTTAAATTTCAGTTTTTATCATATAGAAGAATTATTTTAATTCAACTTCAGCACCAGCAGCTACTAATTGAGATTTAATATCTTCAGCTTCTGCTTTATCAGCACCTTCTTTTATAGCACCACCATTATCAGCAATAGCTTTAGCTTCTTTTAATCCTAAACCAGTGATTTCTCTAATTACTTTAATTACACCAATTTTAGATGCACCAGCATTAACTAATACAACATCAAATGATGAAGCTTCTTCTTCACCACCAGCAGCAGCACCTGCAACCATAACTGGAGCAGCAGCAGAAACACCAAATTCTTCTTCCATTGCAGTAACTAAGTCATTTAATTCAACGATAGTTAATTCTTTTACTAAATCCATAATAGATGCAGCATTTTTACTTAATTCAGCCATTTTTTAAATAGTTATAATAATAAAATATATAATTTTCATTGTAGAAATTTATTTTAATATCTTTTAGATTTTAGTATCTCTAATAGATACTAAATCAAGTTCTACAATAAATTCTAACTAAAATTAATAGTTAGTTATTAACCTCCTAATAAACAGGAGATTAACATACTAAATATCAATTATGCTTCAGTTTTTTCTTCTTCTTTTGCTTCTTCTGCTTTTTTAACTTCTAATTCACCAACTTTAGTTTTACCTTGAGTTTCAACTTCTTTAGCAGCAGCATCAAGGAATCTTGCCATACCAGAAAGTGGAGACATAAGAGAACCAACCATTCTTGATAATAATGTTTCTCTTGAAGGCATACCTGCAATAACTTTTGTTTCTTCTAATGTTTTTAATTCTCATTCAAAAATACAAGAAGCCCAAGTAATTTTTTCACCTTTTGATGATTTAACTAAATCATTTACTTTCCCTAAACCTGCAACTGCATCTTCATTTGAACATACAGCACCGATTTGTCATTCTAAAGTAGATAAATCAATATCTATATCTAAAGCTTCTTTAATTGCTTTTCTAATAAGAGTTTTTTTAGCTAATGTATAAGTAGCTCATACTTCTCTTAAGTTTGTTCTTAATTCATAAAATTCAGAAACAGTCATTGTAGTTGTTGATGCAAAACCAATTGATTTAGCTTCTTTAAATTTAGCTACTAAATCTTCTAATATTGCAGCTTTTTGTTCTCTTGAAACAGCCATGTTTAATTAGATTATTATATATAAATTTACTTTCTAGACAAAAAATTCCTTTTTCTTTAATCAAAGAAAAAGGAATTAGTTTTTATTATAAAGTGTTTATTTTTTTCAAAACTTTTCCTCTAAATCTCGGTTAGACTTATATATTGCTAACTGTCTTTGATATAGAAAGTACAAGCATTATATATAGAAAAAATATAAGTCAAGAAAATTA